>SKXL01000263.1 GCA_007128425.1 Balneolales bacterium
GCACGGAGGTGGAAGTCGAGGATCGTCTTGAGCGCCGGGCCATCCGCGAACAGTATGAGCTGAAAAGCTTGTGGACCGAAGAGGGGATCGACGAACTTCGCACCCTGTTTTTCAAGTCGGGATCGCATCTCGGCTTCAGCCGTGACGGGGGTCGGGCCGGACTCTACCGACTCGACGAGCAGGGCCGACCCGATGCGATCGTCTGGGAACAAACCCATGAAGACGAGGTATGGAGCATGATACCGGCCGATGGCAAGCTGTTCGTGGTCACCGAAGGCGGAAGGATTTACTGCTACGGCAAAGGCAATGGCAGGGAACCGATGACCTACCGCTACGAACCCGGCAGCTGGTCGGCCTCCTCCGATCTGGAACGGATGGTTCGCCGGCAGGTATCGGAGGCGGGCATCAACGGGGGCTACGGTCTGGTTGTAGGTGGTGACCAGGACCTGCTCAAGGCCCTGGCCGGCCAAACCGATTTGCATATCCTTGCCGTATATGAAGATGAGCAAACCGTGGAAGAAATGAGGCGCAGCCTGGATGCGGTGGGTCTGTATGGACGTCGGATCGCCGTAAAGCAGGGAACACCCGCGGAACTGCGGCTGCCGCCCTACTTTGCGGAGATGGTGGTGTTGCATGGCAATGACTACAGCGGTGAGCAGGTAGCGGGGGTCTATGACCTGGTGCGACCCTATGGCGGCAGGCTTTATGTGCGAGATGCCGGCGCGGATGTTACCCGGATGATTGCCGGCCTGGAACTGGAGCAGGCCGCACTGGAGATCAACGATGACTTTTCGGTCGTCACACGCGAAGGAGCACTGCCGGGGTCGGGACAGTGGACGCATCAGTACGGTGGCGCATCCAACCGGACCTACTCGGACGACGACCGGGTCAGGGCCCCATTGGGCACCCTCTGGTTCGGCGGACCATCCAATTTGAATATACTGCCAAGACATTCAAGTGGTCCCATTCCCCAGATAGTCGGCGGTAAACTGATTATCCTGGGTGTGGAGACGATCAGTGCTCGCTGTGTCTACACCGGACGTGAGTTGTGGGTCAAAGAATTGCCCGGAATCGGACACCCTTATACCAATCTCGAGCTGGAAGAGAGAATCAAAGCCGGGGATACCGATGTATACATGACCAACCAGCCCGGTGCCAACCTTACAGGCAGCCCTTATGTCTCTTTGAGCGATGGGATATATATCATTCATCATAACAAGTTGCTGCGTCTTGATCCGGCTACCGGTGAAACCGTTACCGAATTTGATCTCCCCGACCTGGGACCGATAGAAAGAAAGGAATGGGGCCATATCATGATTTCGGAAGATTATTTGATCACAACGGTCGACCCTCACGTTTTCAATGAAGGATTCATGGGCGACGAAGAAACGTGGTGGAATGCCACCTCCAGCAGTTGGCTGGTGGTCATGGATCGACAAAGCGGTGATGTATTATGGACCCGAAAAGCCGACAGGGAAGGCTACCGCCATAATGCTATCACGGCAGGCAATGGCCGGTTATATGCCATTGACGGTCTGTCGGAAAAGGTTATCGATATGTTGCAGCGAAGAGGTTTGGAGCCGGCAACCGAATCGAGACTTCTGGCTTTTGATCTGCAAACCGGCAATATCGTCTGGGATGAGGATAAAGATATATTCGGTACCTGGCTCGGTTACTATGATGGCCGTGATCTTTTGCTTGAAGGTGGGCGTCATGGCGGGAAACGCAATGTTCCGGATGAACCCAGAAATAATCTGATAGCACGTACGGGCGCCTCCGGTGATCTCGTATGGGAGTATCAGCATCGATACTCAGGTTCACTGGGTCTGCACACTGATATGATTATCCCCGGGAAACCCAATGAGCTTATTATCGAGCCTGCAACAGGGCAGGTACTGCAACTCGCGCATCCTGTTACCGGTGAAGCGTATGATCTCAGTTATCACCGCTACTACGGATGCGGTACCATGAACTCCAGCAAACACCTTATCATGTTTCGCTCGGGAGCCGCCGGTTATTCTGATCTTCTCAATTTTGGTGGAACGACCAATATGGGTGGATTCCGTTCCGGTTGTACTAATAACATGGTGGCCGCCGATGGTTTGCTCAATGTCCCCGATTACACCCGATCCTGCACTTGCTCCTATCAGCTGCAAACTTCATTCGGCTTTGCACACATGCCCGATATCGAAATGTGGAGCTTTAACCGTCTTCCCGAAATCACCAACACCGTCAGGTCGCTCGGCATCAACTTTGGAGCGCCCGGCAACCGCAGGGAAAACGGCGTGTTATGGCTCGAATACCCTAAAGTCTATGAAGCCGGTCCGGATGCACCGATTGCGGTGACAACCAATTCGATGGAGCTGTACCGGAACCATGCCTCCTGGATCGAAAACTCTGAAGACGCATACCCATGGATTGGTTCCTATGGCGCAAAAGGTATTGAACAGATCCGCATGGATCTGGTTACACCCGAATCGAGTGAAAACCATACCTATGATGTAACACTCTATTTCACCGAACCGGATAATATTGGTGCCGGCGAACGGATCTTCGACATGCTGGTTCAGGGCGAAAAACACCTTGAAAGCTTTGACATTGTCACTCAAGCCGGAGGATCACGGCGTGTGTATCGGGTGGAATTGTCCCAGGTGAAGGTAACAGACCACCTGCAAATTGATTTTATCCGTCATGAAGGCTCTCTGCCACCGGTAGTGTCGGGCGTTCAAGTCGTAGAAAGCAACTACATCCACACAAGTTTGATTCGTTAAACATCCGGCAGAACTTTTCCCTTACGGACCCAGCTGATGTAAATGAAAAATCCATTGGATATCATTACTTAATGGAATAACTGACAATTCAACGCAGGTATGACCAGGTATTCGACAGTATTATTTATTTTGGTAGCAATAGCGATTCTTGCAATTGTCTTTCTGCTCATAACCACACCCGCAAAAGATGATGCGGATTGGCCGATGTATCGTTTCGATCACAACAGAAGCGCATCATCGCCTCATGGATTGTCTGATGATCTGCATCTGCACTGGATAAGGGAAATGCAAGAACCCCGAAGAGCATGGCCATGGCAAATGGATGACCATGAAAAACTGGCATTTGACAAATCGTATGAGCCGATAGCCGCCGACGGGAAGCTTTTTGTATCCTCCATGGCAGCAGACAATGTAACGGCCTATGCTATTGATACCGGGGAAAAGATCTGGCGGTATCATGTCGACGGGCCCGTTCGGTTTGCTCCATTGTACCACAATGGCAGCCTCTATTTTGTATCCGATGACGGTAATCTCTATTGTCTGAATGCCGATACCGGCGAAGAAATCTGGACTTTCCGGGCCGCTCCCAATAACCGTCTTGTGCTTGGAAATGAACGGATCATCAGTATGTGGCCGGCTCGAGGGGCGCCGGTCATCAAAGACGGCATTTTGTATTTTGCTGCAGGTCTTTGGCCTCACGAAGGAGTCTACATTTATGCACTGGACGCCGAAACCGCTGAAATCAAATGGGAAAATTCCGGCAGCCAAAACGATCTGATCGTCGACAGTAAACGGTATTTTTCATTCGGAGGTGTCGTACCCCAGGGACAATTGTCCGTATATGGTAACCAGTTGTTTGTACCGGGCGGACGTACCGTACCGGCAATATTCAATCGTCATACCGGAGATCTGCAGTTTTACAATCCCGCAACGCATTCAACCGGTAAAGCAGCCGGTGGGCACGGGGTATTCGCACAGGGAGACTGGTTTTTTAACTTTCCCAACCTCGACTATTACAAAACCTATATGTACACCAACGAGGATGGAGCACAATTCAGAGATGATGTTCCGGTCGATCTGACGACCGAAGAGGCCTTTATCGGGGTGGATTCGGAACATATCGTAGCCTATGCTACAGAACTGGATCTTGTTAAGGAAGAATTACCGAAAGCGCAATACGACAGGCGAGGCCGCCCTCTGGTGGTTGGAGAACCTTCGGAAATTCCGGACGCATCCAACCGGGCTCCATCAGTCAGGGATCGTCTGAGTAGCAGATCATTGAGTGAATATTATGAATTTCGCCAACTCTGGAAATCGGCCCGGATCCCCGGTTTGGAGCGCCTTTACCTCAAAGCCGGATCAACGTTCTACGGCAGCGGTGAAAATGGCCGGGTTTTTGCCGTCAGAATGGCAGAAAACGGCGGTACACCGGAGCATGTGTGGGAAGTGACGCTTGACAGTGACATATTCAGTATGATAGCAGCTCACGGTCGTCTTTTTATCACAACCTATGACGGCCGGATTCATTGTTTTGGTGCAGGGGAGCAAGAAACCTTAGTGCATGAATATGACCCGGCTCCTCTCGAAACCGGAGGAAACCAATGGACCCGTACGGCGCGGGAGGTTCTTGAAAATATCGAACCGAGAGGTGGATACGGATTGATGTTTGGTGTTGGGTCCGGTCAACTACTGGATGCATTGCTTGCTCAATCCGACTTGCACATCACCGCTTATGATCCGGACCCGGAAAAAGTCGCCGAACTCAGAGAGCGGTTTATTAATGCCGGCTTGTACGGCAGACGTGTAGCTGTGCATGAAGGCGATGCCACCACGTATGGCATCCCACCTTATATCGCTGATCTGGTGGTGTCCGAAGATCCTGTTGCCGCCGGATTGGACAAAGGCTCAGACTTTGCACGTGCCCTGTTCCGCCCTATACGTCCCTATGGTGGCATGGCCTATCTCCCGCTCGCAGGTCCAGACCAGAACGCTTTTGTCGAAACAGTGAAAAAGGCCGACCTGGAAAATGCCGGGTTGTTCCGCGAAACCGATCATACTCTGTTGACCCGGCCCGGAGCTTTGCCCGGATCCGCCTCATGGACACACCAGTATGCCGACGCCGGTAATACGGCCTTTTCCCATGATCAACGGGTCAAAGCACCGCTGGGTATCGCCTGGTTTGGTGGAGAACCAAATCATAACGCATTACCCAAACATCTGAACGGCCCCATTCCACAAGTGGTGGACGGTCGGTTGATCCTTCTTGGAGCTCATCACGTTACGGCTCGTTGCGTATACACGGGTATCGAACTGTGGGCAACTGAACTGGTCCGGGTGGGAGAACGGTTTGTCAGTGAAGAAGAAGCTCATTCCGATAATCCCGATCTGTTCACTTTCCCCAACCAGCCGGGAGCCAATTTCACAGGAAGTCCCTATGCCTCCGCTTCGGATGGGATTTATGTTATTTATGATGAACAAGTGCTTCGTCTGAATCCTGCTACCGGGGAACAATTAAGTGCATTTACTCTGCCGGACCGGGATGATCTAAAACAGCATGGACGTGATCCATTCACCCGGGAAATGACCGATTCCTATGGAGCTCGCCTTCAGGAAGGTGAACAGATCCGTTGGGGACATATCCGCTACATCGGTGAGTATCTGATCGCCGGGGCCTATCCTCATATGTTCGACGACCAGATGCCTGGGCGGGAAAGTAACTGGAATGCCACTTCCAGTGAGTTTATCGTGGTCATGAATCGATATACGGGTGAAATCCAGTGGGTACACCAGGCCCGGTACGGCTTTCGTCACAACGCTATTGTGGCCGGCGGCGGGAATGTCTATGTCATCGATAATCTTTCGGATCATATTTTGCAAATGCTGGCTCGCCGTGGTATAGAACCGGATATTGAGCCGGAAATTCGCGCACTGAAACTCGACACCGGAGAGATTGCATGGCGTTATAACGAGAAAGTCTTTGGAACGGCTCTGGCTTATTCCGCGACTCATGACATTCTGTTGCAGTCAGGCCATATCGGCCGTCGCAGAGCTCTGCCGGACGAACCAGCTGACCGGATGATGGTACTTCGCGGTGAAACCGGAACCATGCTTTGGGATAAATCCTACCGGCAACGCCGGGCTCCGCTTGGTCTTCATGAAAGCTGGGGACAGATCATCGGAAGCACCGGCGAAGGTTCGGTGGATATGCTTACCGGCGAACCGCTTATACATAAGCATCCAATAACCGATGAAATCGAAGAGTGGGCGTGGGTTGGAGGGCTTCGATGCGGCACCCAGAATTTCAGCGAGCATCTTGTCACTTTCCGGTCCGGTGCCGGTGGTTTTTCCGACCTGACCAGAAATGGCATGTCCGGAAACATTACCGGGTTCCGCCCCGGATGTACCAATAACATGATTGTGGCAGACGGCATGCTCAATATACCGGAATACTCGCGCGGCTGTGCGTGCAGTTATCAGAATCAGACCTCTTTGGGACTGGTTCATCTGTCTGAAATAGATAGCTATAATGAAATGTGGATGTTTGGTCCACTTTCAGATCCGGCACCCGGAACGATAGAACGTGCCGGAGTTAATTTCGCTGCCCCCGGTAATCGTTTTGACGATAATCATAACGTACTCTGGGTGGAGTATCCCACAATGGTCGGTCCCGCACCGAAGTTACCTGTAACCATCGAAAACGGGCCGGACTTTGACATGTTTCGCAATCATGCCACCTGGATTGAACATTCCAGCGGTGGACTACCCTGGGTCGCTTCCTATGGTATAAAGGGTATCGAGCGAATTAGCATGCAGCTGGTACCCGCTGAGTCGGGTGCCAATCATGATTATGATGTAACGCTTCATTTTGCCGAACCTGAAAATATAAGCGCCGGTGAGCGGGTATTTGATATTCTGGTGCAAGGTGAACGCCACTTTGAAAATTTCGATATCGTCGAGCAGACCGGTGGATACCGGCGAGCTTTCAGTGTGACATTGACACAAGTGCCGGTAACCGGTGATCTGGAAATTGCATTTGTTCCGGATAACGGATCCCTGCCGGCTGTGATTTCGGGAATGGAAGTGGTTAGAAGTGAACAGTAGCCGTTTCGTTGATTTAATTTTATGCCAACCTGAAGCGTAAAAGCAGGGACAACGACCCACAGTGATTCTCGATGATCCACAATGATGCATAAAAAGGGGGCGTCCCTCTTTATATGATCATGTTTATCTACAATTAAGGAGGAGCGATGAAAAAGAAAAATCTTTTTGTTGTTACCATTCTGGTTGCAATTTTTATTCTAGCCGTGTTGGCTATATGGCTACTCAGGCCAAGCCCCGATCATTCCGACTGGCCCATGTGGGGCTACGACGACGGCCGGCGCTCTGCCGTGGATATGCCCATTCC
>SKXL01000219.1 GCA_007128425.1 Balneolales bacterium
CCGTCCGGCGATGTAAATACGTAGACCCCGCGCCGATGGTAATCACTGATGTATTTCCACCGCTCTTCGGGTGGTGCGTTCGGATCGATGATCATCGTACCGGTCCCGACATCATACGGAATGACGATATTGGGATTTCCCTTGTGCTCGATACCCGTTTCGGGAGCTTCGAAATGAACTCCATCCTCCGAAATCCAGACGCCCAGATAGTCGTCGTCCAGGGCATTATAGAGTCGGATCAGACCATCCTCATCCTCAACCAAGGTGATATGCTTGCGAAAGTTTTGATGCTGTCCGATGGTACCCTCGTTGCTGCCCTCGATCCGCATAACCAGTTCATCCACTTTTGGTGGATTCACATTAAATCTGACGTTATCGGATTGTTCTACCAGAATATCATCGATAAACAGATGCTTTCGGCTGCCGATATCAACCACTTCATCACGCTTCCGGTCTTCGGAAAAGAGAAGCGGCTTACCTTTCTTCAGTTTTTTTTCGGTGAGATCTCCAAGGTACAATTCAGAAAAGCTTCCGGGCGGATTAAAATTTCCTGTGTAAACCATACCACTTGAAAACCGCAATTCATCCAGCTTTCCCGGCAGCGCACGATTCCACAATCCGTCCCGACCCAGTGTAAAATAGTCTTCGTCACCCACATCAAGCGTCCGGATAGCAGCCCTTTCAGGTTGTCTCTGGCGGTGCCCATCCACAAAATGGCTCAGCTGCCGGTCACTCGCCGAGTAAACGAAAGCGTAATGGTGCCATTCTCCGGAAGCGTGGCTCAGGCTGCCGGGGTCGGACGGGATGAGCAGCTCCACATTCCCTGCCTGGTTAACCAGGGTAAATCCCTGATGATCGGGATTCAGCATCAAACGGGTCACCCTGTCATTTTCACCGCGTGGTCCTTCTCCGATTTCAAAAACCACAGCGCCGTTACTCCCGCTTTGGCGTGTCGCCCGGAACCAGAACTCTACGGTCCAGTCGAAATCACCCAGGTTCAATTTCGTAGCCGTCGGCTGCACAAATCCCACCTGTTTGCGAAGATGGCTTTCCCCGGAGGTCATCAATGCGGAGAAGAATGCATTATGCCAGGTCATCGGCGTCACCGTTCGGCCTTCCGGGATACGATGCCTGGTGAGTCCGAACCGGGCGGCGAAATCTCCTTCCGGTAGTTGCAGGGGCCGTGGATCGATGATCTCCAGTGCGTTGTTAAAGCGACCTTCGGAGATTTGTCCACCTCGACCCAGCACCATGACATAATCATTGGGCCCGGCATCGTGGATTACCGCACTCGGATACAGTCCGGGAAGTTCGTCAAACAACCACACCGCTATGGTTTCGTGCTGCTCCTGGGCGCAAAGTGCAGTGCTGATCACAACCAAAAAGAGCATGATCACCGAAATTCTGAAGCTACTGACACACATGGTTTCCTCCATCTTGGGTTGAAAATTGAAAAATGATTATTCCTGTCCCTGTTCTGATTGACTCCGGGCCGTTTGCGACATTTTTTCCCGGGACCTGCGTTGATCTTTCCAATAGCCGTAGATTGTCAGGCTGTCATCGGCCTGGAATTTTGGAAACAGAAAACTGGCCAGGTAACCCACACCGAACAAAATTAAATGAGTGTATACACCCATCATGTAGCTATGATGCGTGTAATTAAACCTGCCCAAATCGAGAACGGGTCGCTCGGCAACACCAATTGGCTGGGACGTAAGCATACCCCAGGCAGTGAATACAACACAGGCGCCAATCCCCACATACAGTCCTTGCTTGTTCGCCCTTTTGGTGAAAATGGCCAGAAGAAACATACCGGCTATACCACCGGAGAAAATGGCATAAAGCGTGAAGACAACACCCAAAACCGATTCGTCCTCGGCCGCGATATACAAGAATGCAATTCCAAGAGCACCTATACCACAAAAAACTACGATGAGCTTACCTACCAGCAAATAATGACGGTCATTCCGGCCTTGCACCAATCTTTTATAGTAATCCTCGACACCAACTGCCGAGAGACTGTTCAAATCCGAGTCAAGACTGGAAAAAGCAGCGGCTATGAGTCCGGCCAGGATAAGTCCGGTAATTCCGATTGGGAGCTCCGATACAATAAACAAAGGAAAAACCGCATCCGGTCTCAATCCTTCAATCACGGCAGGATCTGACATATTGTAATACGAAAAAAGCATTGATCCGACGAACATAAAAAGCATCCATACCGGTACGCATAGCAGTACTCCGACAAGCGATGCTTTGATCGCTTCCCGGTGTGATCGTGCCGTCAAATAGCGCTGGACGATAGTCTGGTCGGTGCCGTATTTCTGTATGGCATAAAACACCCCGTTCATCGCCATAACAATGAAAGTAAGCCGTGTCAAATCCCAGTCGTACGGACCAAAACCGATCTTTTCGTTATTCCAGGCGAATTCGATCATGTCGAGCGGTGTTCCCGGTGCGGCGATAAACATCACAAAGATACAAAGCAGTCCGCCGGCCAGCAGCATAAACCCCTGGATCACATCCAACCATATCACCGCTTCGATACCACCAATGAAAGTAATCAGGATGACCAAGATTCCAAGAACGATAAGGGTCATGTAAATATTTAGCCCCATCATGCTTGATATGGCCAGCGCAAGCAGAAATAATACGGTTCCCATCTTTGAAAAGTGAGCTATGGTGAATGCAAGAGATGTGTACAAACGGGCAATGTATCCGAAACGCTTTTCGAAGTATTCATAGGTACTTATACCGATGACCTTGCGATAGAAAGGCACGATGAAGTGAACCAGGAATATTAATACTACCGGCACCATCAGACCCTGTACCAGCAAGATCCAGTTCGAAGCGAATGCTGCTCCGGGATAGGCCAGAAATGTGATACTGCTGATCAGCGTTGCCAGGATTGACAAACCAATCGCCCAGGAAGGCAAACTGCCGCTGGCTTTGAAATAATGAGAAGTATTTGACTGTCGTTTATAGAAAAAAAAGCCGACATACACGAAAAGAATCATAAAGCCCAGAACGACTAAATAGTCCAATACATGCAGCGTGCCTTGCATCGTTTCTTCCATAATATGTTTGATCAGGTTTCCAGTTTTTGATTACTCATGCGATCGTTCTTCAGCCGGGTTGGCCACTTATAGCTACCCGGTTTTACCGTAACATAGCAGGATGGGCAGTCCAGTACGTGCAAACGCACAATTCCATCTTCCAGCTGATGTACCGGTTTGAAACGGTGCCACCCCGCCTTACGCATGACTTCCGATGAAGTGGTTCCACCCTCGATGTACAGTTCCCGGACCTCAATTCGATCCAGCACCATTGCAGTGATGGTCGCCAGGTATTTGGGGATATCCCGCATTGGAAATGAATCCGACGTCTCTGACGCCTTGACAAATAAAATCACATTATTGGTGACCCGGAAATGGTCGATAACCGCTTCGGCAATCTCCCCGATGACATTCTCATCACCGCCGGCACAGATGCGGTCTTCGGAAACACCCACGACTTTGGGATTTTCCGAAAACAGCTCTTCTTCCAGATTCACCACGCGGCTCAGACTGCTCCCGCAGATGAACAACGATTTCTGTTCGACTTGACTGTATGAGCGCCCGTACAATGAAAGCATGGCATCGAAGAAATCAGCAGAACCTGCAGGTATGATGCGGTTATTGACCTTGCCCGCCCATGTTATCACATTTTCAGTGGTGCTTGCCTCGGCAACCCAGATCTTTCCATTCTCTTCCGGTATGTCCTCGGAAACCCTGAGTACCCGGACGATATCTTCAGCTCCTGTTCCCACCTTTAATAGAGACAGAACATCGGATTGATGCGCCGGAGATTCCGGATCGGTGGAAAAAACGGACTCGTGCAACAGCTGACCATCAATGAAATAATGTCCTTCCGTGATCGTGCGTCCCCGCGAGGGATTGGCCGGAGCGAGCAGCACAGATTTTTGAGGATAATGCCTGAGCAGTACCGAAAGCTCTTCTACCACATGACCCCGGAAAACCGAATCTGTTTTTTTAAACAGAAACGAATGGTCAATCCGGTCCACATACGCAAGAATGCGCTCTACCTCTCTGCAAGCCTCTTCCACCGGTCTTGAGCGCGTATTGGTATCAATGATGTTCACCTCGGCATCAGGGCTCAGATCACCATTGGTCAGCACCTCCGTACTCAGCCCGTATTTCAAGGCAATCCCGGCAAGTTCAGCTGCACCGGTAAAATCATCTGCAATCACAATGATCATGACATATTCTCCTATATGAGTTCAAAAGGCCTCATTTTCATGTATGAGTCATGAGTTCCCTGAAATCTTCCTATCTATGATTATTTTTTACCCTCCTTGCTGATCCTTTTTTCTGAGCTTTTTTTATGCTCGGACATGCGTACTGCGTAATCAATAGCATGCATCATGCTTTCACAGCTGGCAATCCCTTTTCCGGCAATATCAAAGGCTGTGCCGTGATCAACAGATACACGGATAATCGGGATGCCTAAGGTGATATTCACACCACGGATCTTTCCCCAGGTACCCGCCTCGCGATCCCATACAAACCCTTTAACCTTGAATGGAATATGGCCCTGGTCGTGATACATGGCCACACAACCGTCGAAAAAGCCCCCGGCAACTTTTGACATGATGGTATCGGCGGCAAATGGACCTTCCACCAACATCCCCTCCTTGTTTGCCCGGTTTATGGCCGGGGTGATCTCCTTCGCCTCTTCATCCCCGAAAAGCCCGCCGTCACTTGCATGCGGATTTAAACCACACACCGCTAACCGGGGCCGCTCAACCCCAAACTGTCGACAAGCATTATGCAACAAGCGAATCACATATAGAATCCGATCCTTTTTAACCCGGTCACAAGCCTGGCGCAGAGAAACGTGAGTGGATACGTGAATTACCCTGAAATCACCGTCAGCCAGCAACATGGCTGCCTGCTTCGATCCGGTCAAGTCGGAATAAATCTCGGTATGACCGGCATATCGGTGTCCGGCCAGATTCAGTGACTCTTTGTGGATGGGTGCGGTAACAGTGGCGTCAATTCTGCCATCCATAGCCAGTTCTATAACTTTTTTTACAGACTGAAAAGCCGCATTACCGGATGTAACCGAAATTTCACCGTATTTCACTTCTTCATAATCAATGCCACCGATACCGCAGACATTAATTGCCCCCTCCCGAAAACCGGCATCAGGAATTTCACCGGTATTGTGCACGGGCCGGTCTGATCCCAACAGAGCAGCTGCCCGGCGGATGATCTCTGCCACACCAACAATCACAGGTCGACATTGCCCGATGACCGCTTCGTTCACCACCGACATGACACAGATCTCGGGTCCTATACCTGATGGATCGCCCATCGAAATTCCGATCAACGGTTTTTTCATGCATTACCTCCCTCTGTTGCATCATCCATTAGTTCTACAGGGTTCAAACCCAACTTCTTTGTCTGTTCAAGGATCTTTCTTTCTTCTTCAGGAAGTAGTGCTGTTAAAGGCGGCTGCATGGTTTTACCACATAATCCCCATTCATTCATCATGACCTTGAGTGCTGCAAGTGACTCGCCCAGTGTGCGGCCTTTTTGATAAACTGCCGAAATGGCGTCAGTCTGTGCCTGTAGTTGAAAGACGTTTTCTTCATCCCCGGCCAATGCCGACTGATAAAGTTTGCTATAAATGCCGGGTACCAGGTTGCCCGTACTCGGTACCAGACCATTGGACCCGCTTAACAGAGCGCGTGCAATTTGCACTCCCCAGCCCGTCAGGTGAGCAAAACTGTCGTGAGCACGACAGAACGCAATAATTTCTTCGTGTTTTTCAACAGAGCGCTCGGAATCCTTGATCCCCACGATATTTTCTTGCTCGCTCAGTTCAAAAATCACATTCGAGGGGATTGCCATCCCGGTGGTTGAGGGGATGTTATAAATCATGAGCGGCCCATGAATTGCATCGGCAAGTCGCAGGAAATACTTCTTCATCTGCTGTGGCGTAAGCGGATAAAAAAACGGAAGATGTGCCACAGCATAATCGACACCTTTATCAAAAAAAGTATTGGCAAGCCGTACCGACTCTGAGAAGCAGGTCGAGGAGATTCCCGCATACACCGGCACCCGGTTTGCAGCCGCCTCAACCACTGTTTCAGCCAGGGTCAATTTCTGTTTTGTTGATTGCGAAGTTGCCTCACCCGATGTTCCCAGAATGAATGGAATGCAACCGTTTCGAATCAGATTTTCGGTAATCCGTATGGCTGCCTTTTCGTCAATTTCCTCACTGACGGTTAACGGTGTGATCATCGGCACTACAACACCGCTGCATTTACCCGTAATGATCATCGGTCCACCTCAAATATTTTATAGAATTTCAGTGTGTTGTTTTTAATTGTTATCAATTGTTCGTGCATTATTTCTGCTTTTTTATTTGTCGGATGCCTTCTCCAACAACTGGCTACCAGGCTTTTCTGTACAACGCGAGTGCATCCTCACGTGTCACTTCTCTCACATTGTTCTTGAGCAGCCGGGTCACCTTAATCGCCCCATCGGCCATATCACCAAGAGCACTTTTCGGGATACCGAGCTCCGAGAGCCGGTTCGGGATTCCACATTCACGTATGAGTTCATGGATCTTCCCGATGCCGTTACGAGCAGCAGCTTTTTCATCGGTACCTTCATCGGCCCCGAGTGCGCGCGCTACCTCAGCGTACCGGCCGGGAGCCGCCGTCAGATTGAACTCCATGACATGCGGCAACAGGATAGCATTCGAGAGTCCGTGTGCAATATGGAACATTCCACCAAGTGGATAAGACAGTGCATGCACGGCAGCGGTATTGACCGGCCCCAGGCAATAACCACCGTACAAACTGCCGAGTGAAAGCTGCCCCCGGGCCTGTCGATCGTGACCGTTACGAAGCGCCGGCACCAATCCCTGGCTGATCAGCCGGATGCCCTCCAGAGCATACAGATCGATCATCGGATGAGCGAATATATTGGTATAAGCCTCGAGACAATGAGTAAGCGCATCCAACCCGGTTGATGCCGTCACCGATGCGGGCACCGACCAGGTCAATTCCGGATCCACA
>SKXL01000059.1 GCA_007128425.1 Balneolales bacterium
GAATATAATTGATATCATAATGATATCAATTGTCACGTAAACATTTGTTCTGATGGCAGATATACTGATCCGGAATATTGATGAAAGCGTTCTGGAACGCTTGAAAAAGAAGGCGAAGGCCGAGGGAAGATCCATGAATGCCGAAATAAAGGCTATACTTATGGAGCATACTGCGGGCATCTCCAGGGATGAGGCAATAAGCATGATCAGCGACGCAAGAGAGCGTTATGAGGCGGAAGCAGGGAAAATGCCCGATCTCGAAAAACTGATCAGGGAAGACAGGGATCGGTGAATCGTTGTATCATAGACGCCAGTGTTGCAGTTAAATGGTTTTTCCGTGATGAGATTCTTGCGGATAGGGCAGAGGCAGTGCTGCGCAGCCGCACAAGTATCGTTGTACCTGATTATTTTTATCTGGAAATGAGCAGTGTTTTCTCCAAAATGGCCAGAAAAAAGATGCTCACAGCGGAGATTGCACGTCACATGTACAAGGCTCTGAGGGCATTCCCGGCCCGTGTCATTCATGCCGGGACATATGCCGAACTGGCCATGGATGTGTCTATGGACAAGCATGCCAGCTACTATGATTGCCTGTATGTGGTTCCGGCTCTCATCACCGGAATACCTCTGGTGACTGCGGACAAAAGGCTTTACAATGCCTTCAGGGAGACGGAGATGGCATACTGCGTGATTTGGCTGGAAAACTTTACCTGAACTATCTGTGCCATTTTGATTCACGAGATTGCGCACCCCGCGGCAATTGCTTACTATGGTAAAAATTATTCCGAAAACCATTCAGTCATTAAACGAAAGAACCATGCACCGGCCCGTCTCCTTCCTCACTCTGCACACCCTGCCCAAACTGTTCACCCTGCCGCTTCTCCTGCTTCTGTGCAATGCGGTCCTACTTAATGCAGAAGCGGGCATCAGCTCGCACAAGGGCCTGAGTCCCGAAAAAATGCTTGAACTCGGCCGCGTCGGCTCACCGGTGGTTTCACCTGACGGGTCGACCGTCCTGTTCTCCGTAACGTACATGTCGGTGGAAGAAAACAGCAGCACATCGCACATCTACCGGATCCCGATAACCGGCGGTGATCCGGTGCAGCTTACCGACGGCCGCTCTGCCTCATCACCGGTATGGCGGCCTGACGGACAGCGGATCGCTTTTCTGCGTAACGGACAACTCTGGGAGATGAAACCGGACGGATCGGATGAAGTTCAGGTAACCGATTTTAAAAGCGGCATTTCCAATGTCCAATACAGTCCTGACGGTACATATGTCTCCTTCACCCGTCATGTAAAGGTTGGAAAGGATCTCTCTGACCGCTATCCGGAATACCCCGAGGCCAATGTGCGAATCATCGATGAGCTGCTGTACCGCCACTGGGACACCTGGCACGACGGCACCTACAGACACCTGTTCATTGCGCCCTATGCCGACGGCGAACTGTCCGGCGAGCCTGTCGACCTGATGGCGGACGAGCCCTGTGATACCCCGCTAAAGCCCTTCGGAGGATCATCCCAGATCGCCTGGCACCCGTCCGGGAAAATGATCGCCTACACCTCCAAAAAAATGGGACGGACCGAAGCAGCCTACAGTACCAACTCCGATATCTATCTCTTTGATCTGGAATCCGGTGAAACCCGCAACCTGACCGCCCCTAATCCGGGATACGACATGTATCCCGCTTTCAGTCCCGACGGAACATCCATGATCTGGAACAGGATGGTGACGCCGCAGTATGAATCAGACCGGTACCGGCTGATGCAGCTCACCCTTGAGTCGGGCGCCATTCGTGAGCTGAGCACTGGCTTTGATGGCAACATGAACAGCGCGACCTGGAATCATGATGGCAGCCGTATCTACTTCCTGAGCGGCACGGAGGCGACGGTGCAGCTTTTCGAACTGAATATGCCGGCCAGATCCGACTATCCTCCAGTAAGGCAGATAACGGAGGGAATTCATGACTTCACATCATTTGAAGTGGTCCCGGACGGTCGCGGAACCACCGTGATCGGCTCTCGGATGTCCATGTCGGCACCCGTTGAGCTCTTCCGGATCGACACTGGCGACGGCGCGATGTCGCAGCTCACCCACATCAACCGCGATGTACTGGCCGATGTAACCATGGGCCGGGTCGAAAAACGCTGGGTGACTACTACCGACGACAAGCAGATGCTGGTCTGGGTGATCTATCCACCCGGATTTGATGATGACAGTACATACCCGGCAATTCTGTATGCGCAGGGCGGCCCCCAGGGTACGGTGAGCCAGTTTTTCTCCTACCGATGGAATTTTCAGGTGATGGCCAATGCCGGATACGTGGTTGTGGCACCCAACCGGCGCGGACTGCCCTCCTTTGGAGAGGAGTGGAACCGCCAGATCAGCGGCGACTGGGGCGGACAGGCCATGCAGGATCTGCTCAGTGCCATCGACGACGTGAAAACCGAGCCCTATGTAGATGAGGACCGGATCGGCGCAGTGGGTGCCAGTTTCGGTGGATACTCAGTATTCTGGCTGGCAGGAAATCACGATGGCCGGTTTGGCGCCTTCATCTCCCATGCCGGAGTGTTCCACCTTGAGGCCATGTACGGATCGACCGAGGAGATGTTTTTCGTGAACTATGATCTCGGCGGGGCATACTGGGAAGAACCGCGACCGGTTAGCTACGACCGCCATTCGCCTCACCTTTATGTCCGGAACTGGGACACGCCGATGCTCGTGATACATGGCGAACGTGATTACCGTGTGCCGGTTACCGAGAGTATGCAGGCGTTCACAGCTCTCCAGGCGCAAGGCATCGAAAGTCGCCTGCTGCTGTTTCCGGATGAAAATCACTGGATCCTGTCACCCCAGAACAGCCTGCTTTGGCACCGTGAGTTTTATGGGTGGCTGGAAACCTATCTGAAGTAAAAATTTATGAGGAGCAGGCTGCGGACGCAGTATAACCATACCCGCTACTAACCATACCTGCAGCTAACTAATCCAGCAGCTAACTATTCCTGCTGCTAAATATTCCGGTTTCTGAGTACCAACCATTCAGGAATATTGCGAACAATGGCCATGATCCACCGCATTTTTGCACCGGTGTAGATTTTGTGCTTACCCTTCTTCCAGGCGTTGTAAATATCCTTTCCGGTGGTGGGGAGAGGGGTGGAACCGAATTTGGGTTTGCGTCCGGCAACCATTTTGGTCTTCACAAACCCCGGCAGTACGGTTATGACCCGGGCTCCGGAACCGTACAATCGATGGCGTAATCCGTCAAGATAGGTCGTCAGGCCAGCCTTGGAAGATGCGTACATGTAACTGCTCTTGCGTCCGCGTTCACCTGCCACCGAACTGATACCGATGATCACACCGGTACCTCTGTCTTCGAAATCGGCGGCTATGATCTCCAGAATATTGACGGCCCCCAAGAGGTTGATGTCGAATCCTTTTTTTGCTTTTTGGAAATCATTTTGACATTCATCCTGATTCATCAGTACCCCGAAAGCCTGTATAACCACACTTGGTTTGGGGTCCATCCGGTCATAAAAATCCCGGTGTGAATCAAAGTCACGTGCATCGAAGGGCATGGCCCGGGCACTGACTCCGTACGCATCCACCAGTTGACGCGCCTTCTTTTCAGTCTCTTTGATATTGCGGGATGCCAGAATGATTTCCGCTTTCTCCTTAACTGCAAACTGTTCAGCGGCGGCAAAACCGATCTCGGAGTTACCGCCAAGCACGAGTACACGCATGATTGATAGGAAATTAAGGTTCCCGAATTTGTGAAAAATAAAATATCGATTACAGGATGTCAAAATCAGGTCCGGATTCCCGGACGAGAGGCATTGATGCCCTGTACGGCCCATGTCAGCAGTCCGGTTTTCGCAGCTGAGCGTGAATCACTCCGATTTCGCTTTCTTCAGCGAAAAAAAGAACGTGCTGCCCTTGTCTTTCTCACTACTGACCCATAGTTCACCGTCGTTTTGCCGGATAAAGTCATTGCAGAGCATCAGTCCAAAGCCGAGGCCTTTCTCGCCCCGGGTACCTTCCCGCCGGTATCCCTGGGAAACAGACAGAATCTGCTGCTGTTCCTGGGTCGTCATGCCGACGCCCTGATCTTTCACCCAGACAATCAGTCGGAGCTGCTCCTCCTGGCTGCCCACCGAAATGGTGGAAGCCTCATTGGAAAACTTGATGGCGTTTGACACCAGATTGCGGATCACCGTCTGGATCATGTTTTTATCGGCCAGCGCCATGGTTTCCGGCTGTGTATGGTTTTCAAGCGTGATCTTTTTCATCTCGGCGGGAAGCCGGTTGATTTCAAATGCCTTTTCAGTAAGCTTGTGGATGTCTATTGGATCTTTTCTGGATTTCAGGTGCTTTCTTTTGACTCCGGCCCATTCCAGCAGGTTTTCCAGTAACTGATACAGGTTCTGAGCCGATCTCAGCAACATGCCGCTGACTTCATAGCTCTCCTTATCCCCGGTTTCCTTAAGTTGTTCCGTGAGATGTTCTGAAAAGCCTATAATTGACATGAAAGGATTTCTGAGATCATGTGCCAGAACCGAATAGACTTTCTTTTTCTCTTCAATTTCCGATTTCAATTGCAGATTGATGTCTCGGAGCTCAGCCGTGCGCTGGGAGACGGTTCGCTCCAGCTGAATATTCTGAATTCTGATGACTCTGATCCTTAACTGGAATGCCATATAGACGATAACGACCAGGAGCAATCCGGTTAAAAGATAAAACCAGGTGGTCTGCCAGAAAGGTGGAACTATGACAATTGTGAGTGCCGTACCTTCGTCATTCCAGATGCCGTCATTGTTGGAGGCTCTGACCCGGAAACGGTACGTTCCAGGATTCAGGTTGGTGTAGGTTGCGCTGCGATTCGATCCGGCATTATTCCAGTCTGAATCAAAACCCTCCATCATGTAAGCGTACTGATTTTGCTCTGCCCGTGTAAAATTCAGCGCGATATAGTCGATGGTGATCACGTTTTGCCGGTAGGACAGTCGAAGTTCATCGGTAAACATGATACTGGCATCGAGCGGAGAATCCGGGGCATCGGCACGTACCGATTCATTGAAGAGTTTGAAATCGACGATATACACCGGCGGTGGATGGGGATTGATTCGGATACTGTCCGGGTGAAACAGGTTAAAACCGTTCATTCCCCCAAACAGCAGCTCACCGGAGTTCAGTTTAAAGCCTGAATACGGAGTGAACTCATTGCTCTGCAGGCCATCTTCCTGACGGAAATTATAGAGCGCCCCGGATTCAGGCTGGAAAAACGAAAGTCCCTGCACCGATCCAATCCAGAAGTTGTGATTGTTGTCGATGACGACTGAGCGAAGTTCATCATGGGGAAAACCGTCTTTGCTGGTATACAACTGAAAACTGTCGGAATCCGGCAGATAGCGGGCCAGCCCTTTTTCCGTAGTAATCCAGACGTTTCCATCACGGTCTTCAGTAATCTGATGGATGATTGGACCCGGGATGCTGGTGCTGTCCACGCCATTTACGTAACTGTGGAAGATGCCGGCAGCTTTGTTTTCACTGGTCAGCCTGCTGAGTCCATTCAGGCCGGCAAACCAGAGATCATTCCTGCTGTCTTCATAGATATGCATCACGAAATTGCAGACGATGCTGCTGTCATTGCCGGTGGCGTGGAACCGGATCATTTCGCCCGTTCGGGTATTATAGCGGTAAACACCCCGTTGATATTCCGCAATCCAGATATAGGGATGCTCACGATCGAAATGTGCATCAAAAGGTATGTTGATGATCTTTTCAGGCAGGCCGTACACCTCTTCAAAAGAGACAAAACGCCCAGTTTTCTTGTCTGCAAGCAGATCCAGTCCGCCGGAGTAGGAACTGGTCCAGAGCTGTCCCTGTTTATCACGACTCAGACGGGTCACCGCATTGGAGGAGATGCTGGAGGGATCATTGGGGTCATGTTTAAAGACATGGAAATGCCCGGTGCTGCGGTCAAGGAAGTTCAGACCGCCGCCGTCGGTTGCAATCCAGATGTTGCCTTCGGCATCCTCCTCGAAATCCCGGATAATATTGTTGCTCAGGCGATGGTTGTAGCGCGAGGTGGTGCGATGATGGTGGAATTTGAAAGCGTATCGATCGGCCACGTTGAGTCCGCCCAGTGATGTACCCACCCAGAGTCGGCCGTTACTGTCATGGTAGATGTCGGCGACCGAGTTGTGAGAAAGGCTGTAGGGATTATCCGGATCGCTGTCATAGTGATGGAAAATATCATTACTGCGATCGTAACGGTGGAGTCCGCCGTTGTCGTTGCCCAGCCAGAGTACACCGTCCCTGTCGACATGCATGGTATAGATTTGGTTGTTACTAAGTATTTTCGGTTTGCCTGGCTCGTTAATGTATCGGGTGAATGTGACGCTGCCGTCCGGATGCTCGTTTACCCTGTTTACGCCACCGAACCGCGATCCAATCCAGATGATGCCGTCATGATCACGGACAATGCTGTTTGTATTGTCGATGGATATGGAGCCGGGATCATCCGGATCGTGTCTGAACTTTCGGTACTCATTGGTTTGAAGGTCGATTTTCAACAGACCATTTCTCTCGGTGGCGGCCCAGATGACATAGTCCTCGGTGACCAGTACGGAGGTGATATCATTGATCGGCAACGGCTCGAAAGCACGAAAAACATTGTCACTTCGATCGTAATGGTAGAGACCATGTTGCCCGCCGGCGACCCAAACCACCCCGAAGGGATCTTCCGTGACGGACCGGATCCGTTGCGTAACATCGGATCCACCCGGATTGGGAAGTTCGTATCGCTCAAAATCATCCGTCCTGCGGCGGTAGCGGCTTATTGTACTTCGCCCGCTGACCCAAATATCCTGGTGGCTGTCTTCGTAGAGGGAACTAACGACATTATCAGCCAGGGTGTTGGGTGAGTCGGAGCTCTGGTAGATCTGGAAATTGACACCGTCAAAGCGATTCAGCCCGCCGTTGGTTCCCACCCAGAGAAATCCCAGAGAATCTTCAATGATGGAAGTAACCGTCCTGGTTGACATATGATAGGGAATGTGCTCAAAATGCAGCTCCTGCTTGCCGGA
>SKXL01000102.1 GCA_007128425.1 Balneolales bacterium
CGTAGACCAGAATGGTGCGTTCATTGTCCTTGTCGGCCGGGATCACCGTGATGCGGGAGGGAATTTCACGGTCGCCCATGTCACGGATCTCATCCAGCCTCATGGTATTCACCAGTTCGTCTTGCTGGTCGTAGTTCTCCACGCGCAGCTGAATGTAGGTGTCGGTGCAGATCCACATTTCCACCTTGCCCCAGACGACCGGGGTGTCGGGTTTGGGGATGAGGCGAATGACATAGGCATTCCGTCCCTCATACTCCTCGGTGCGAAGGATCTCGTGCTCAAAATCTTCTAACATATCGGTATCGCGGACCAGGTCGTCGTTGGTAAAGTCGGATCCCATCCAGGATTGTGCCATCATGGATGATGGAAGGCGGATGGTCCGGTCGATGCGCGGATCATAGTTCCAGATATCGTTTTCTCGCATTAGAAAAGCCGTGCCTTCATCACGCGAGGGCGCGGTGATGATAATCATGGAATAGTCGCGGCCGTACATCCACGAGCGCATGGAAACTTCCCGCTGGTACCTGGGCCGCTCGATGCGCATGGTCATTTCGGCGTAGTTGGAGTGGCCTCGCATGACCTGCTCCATCCGGTCAATGATTTCGGCGGGATCCGGGTTCTGCCCCTGGGCGCCGGCAATCGGCATCACGGTTATCAGGCAGGTAAACAAGAGGGATTGGGCAATAATATTGAAATACATGGTTTGCTCCCTGTTCAGGTTGATGTGTTATCTTTTTCCTTCTGATACTTATTCTTCCATTTTCCGTAATAGTCGGGCTTCATGAGGATCCGGAACGTGTGGTCGACCACATGCTCCTTCCGCTCCTCAAGAAATTTCACGTACTGCTCATCGGTCATTTCGTAAGCCGTCCGGACCGAAATCCGGGATATGAATGCGTGGGTGCACATCCCCAGCATGCTTACGGCAAGCTGCCGCGCATCCACATCATTGTACCGGCCCAGGGCCTTTCCCTCTTCGATCTGGTCCATGAACGTGGTGGCGCTGAGATTTGGATGGGCCGGCTCCTCGCTTTTACTGACCGGGATGGCTTTTTGGGCCATTTCCAGGACTTTGTGGGGATTTTTTGCAAACTCGTGGATCAGGAAAAGCGGCAGGCGCGGGTGTTCGATCATGGTCTCGTGATAGCCCCGCACAAATCGGATGATCTGCTCCTCGACGTGCAGTTCCGGATTTCGAAGGATCACGGCAAGCGGCACCATCAGAGTGGAATAATCCTCCTCGAATATGACATCAAAAAGATGCTGTTTGCTGCGAAAGTAATAGTGAAGCATCATCTTGTTGATCCCCGCTTCGTCGGCGATTTCCTGCATGCGCGCTCCGGCAAATCCCTCGCGCTGGAACACGATCCTGGCTGCTTCCTTTATAACCTCCTCGGTGTTATGGTCCTTTTTTGTCATGATTCGATGATCTTTCGTGTACTTTTCGGGTTTATACGAGTGGTTGATACAACAAGTTTCAACAATATAGTTCAATTTATTAAATTAAACTAACTGGTTGAACCAAACATATAAACCTGGAGTAAGATTGTCAAGTAAAATCGTACCGGTTTCCGTCATGGTGACTACGTTACGGGCCGCTATCCGGATTTATCCGACCGGAAAGTCAATATTTTATTATATTTCATCGTTACCAGGATTATGATCTCCCGAAATTTCTTGACAACCACCCGAAAACAGATAACGCCATGAAATGGTCAGCCGTACCTATTGTTGCGCTCAGGGCGCTGCGCAGAAACACCATGCGTACCATCCTTACGGCATTGGGCATTATCATCGGTGTGGGGGCGGTAATTACCATGGTCGGTCTGGGACAGGGCGCCCGGGCCGAGGTGGAGGAGCAAGTTAACCGACTCGGACAGAACGTGATCCTGATTTTTCCAGGTGCACGGCAGTTGGGCGGCGTGAGTATCGGCGGTGGGAGTGCCAACACCCTGACCGTTCAGGATGCCCAGGCCATACAGGATGAAATTCCGGAAGTGGTGGCCGCCAGCCCGGAAGTTCGGTCCCAGCGCGTGGTGGTCTACGGCAACCGCAACTGGTTCACTCGAATATACGGACAGTCGGCCGACTACCTGCAGATCCGGCAGTGGCCGATCGAAAGCGGCCGCATGTACGACGATTTCGATGTGGAGAATATGGCGCTGGTCTGTGTGGTCGGACAAACCATTGTGGAAGAGCTATTCGAGGGTTCCGATCCCATAGGAGAGACCATACGTGTCAGAGGACTTCCGCTGGAGGTCATCGGCGTGCTTTCGCCCAAAGGGATGTCGCTTATGGGCTCGGTCCAGGACGATATCATCGTGGTGCCATACACCACGGCATTTCAACGTATTTCGGGGCGCACTCATGCGATGGTCATCAACGTTCAGGTCTTCGACCAGAGCATGATGGGTATTGCCCGTGACAAGATAACCGATCTGCTGCGTGAACGCCACCGCCTTGCCCCCTACCAGGATAACGACTTCACCATCCAGACACAGGAGGAAGTGGCCGAAGCCGCCACCGAGACCTCCAGGGTGATGACCTGGCTTCTGGCATCCATTGCCGGGATTTCCCTTTTCGTCGGCGGAATCGGGATCATGAATGTAATGCTGGTCAGCGTAACCGAGCGCACCCGCGAAATCGGCCTGCGCCTTTCGGTCGGCGCCCGGGGACGGGATGTTCTCACCCAATTCCTCATCGAATCGGTTATCCTCTGCCTGCTCGGCGGTATCGGCGGTATTGCCCTTGGTCTGGTTGCCACAGAAATGATCGCAAATTATGCCGGCTGGCCCGCTCTCTTCTCCACCGAGGCCATGATCGCGGCCGTCAGTGTCTCGGCTGCCGTAGGACTGTTTTTCGGGTTTTATCCCGCCTGGAAGGCATCCCGACTGGATCCCATCATCGCCCTCCGGCGGGAGTAACTACACATCCCATCCACGCACCTGCTGCCGGCTTCCTACTAATACTTGACAGTCAACGATATACTATTTATATTTGTATATATATATTTATATATTATGATAATTACGTATTACCCACCCTGAATTACCAAAACTTGAGGAAGTATTATGAACCGACTGATCATTGGATTTATTTTCGTTGCCATGCTTGGCTGGGTTGCCAGCGTCATTCTGACAGCCATTCATTTCTGGACCATACCGCTGATACCGGACGGAGCCACGCTAAGAGGACCCATGATGGTCATCACCAGCCAGTGGGCCTATATCGGTCCTGTGCCGCTTGCCACCATTGGTGCCGTTTACTACATCGCCATGATTGCACTTGGAGCGCTCTGGCTTTCCACAAAGAATCCCATTATTGAGAGCGTGCTCCTGCCTGTCACGGCCGTCGGTTTTGTGGCTTCCATTGGATTCGTCTATCTCCAGCTTGGCGTCATCGGAGCGGTATGTCCGTTTTGCATGATGTCCGCAGCCGCTACCACCATCCTCTTTGGCATAGAGCTGTATATCAAGTTCCTTGGCGGCGCCGCGCAGCAGCCGTCAGTCGAAGCATCCAGGGTATGGCCATCTGTTTTTACCGCCACCATGCTGCTGACCATCTTGGCCATGTGGAGTCTTACCGTGTTGCCGCTTCCCGTGGGCGGGGCGTGAGCCGGTATCCATCCACCCGGTAACGGAAGCCGGACCTTTCAAGCAATCCCGGAAATTCGAAAATCCTCCGGCATTACTTCAGGGATCAAGATAGTACCTCAGAGAAAAAGACGGTTGGAAACCAAGGTCATAGAAGACAACCTGCACCGGTTCCAGCCGTCTGAACGGCGTGTCATCTCTGAGGGTCTGCACCCAGTCCCGGTACCAGGGATTTTTGCGATTTGTGAGATTATACACGCCTGCTTGCAGTGTCCAGCGGTGTGGATCGGAAGAAATATCATACCTGACGGAAAGGTCTATGCGGCTGTAGTTGCCCAGACGCGTATCACCGCTCCGGAACAGGTCGAGACGGTCCGGAACCCCTGTTGCATGGAACCAATTACCATCCACCCTGAATCCGTGAAACAGCCGGAGACTCACAAGCGTGTTGAACTGGTGTGTGCGGTCCCAGTAAGCCAAAAACCGCTCTCCCTGGTTGAGTCGAGGATTGCTCATCTCCACACGACTCAGCGTGTAGGATTGAGTCAGTGAAAACCGCTTGCCCGTAAAACCCGCCTGTTGCTCCCAACCCCTGGCGAACCCGGTGTTGTCGGCGAACCATGGCGCCCCTTCCAGCGGTGTTTGCACGCTCTGAATGTTAATTTCGTGGAAACGCAGATTTCGTTGATGCTTGTAGTACCACTCGCTTCGAAGGAACCATCCGTCGGCAATCCGGACGCGTACAGCGGCCGACAACATGTCCACGGCTGCGGGTTTATGATGTTCGTTGGCCGTAATCCAGATGTCACTGGTGGTCTGGTTATAGAAAGAAAGCTTGTAGAGATACTGGTAAGTGCGGCTGTACCCGAATGAGGGCGAGATACGCGCTTGCGGGAAAAGATCGCCGCTTAACCTCGGTGAAAACCGTGCATACCCCCCTTCGCTGAAGTATTGCAACCTGATCCCGGCCTGCACTTCCATCGGCATGCCGGACCGGGTCCCACCGGATACCCATTCCGAGTCCACATAGCCTTCCAGCAGCAGCGGTGTTGCTTCCTGAAGGTAGCGGGACCGGTTGAGCGACTCTTC
This sequence comes from Balneolales bacterium, assembly GCA_007128425.1. Classification (GTDB taxonomy): domain Bacteria; phylum Bacteroidota; class Rhodothermia; order Balneolales; family Natronogracilivirgulaceae; genus SKNL01. The sequence continues at coordinate 4,683 of SKXL01000102.1, forward strand.
AAGGTAGGCAGAGCGGTAGCCGTGCAGCGCCAGACCCGAATGGAGGTTTTTAAGGGATGAGAAGATTTTGAGTAGCTTGGATCCTGACCGTCCTTCTGCATTCAGGGATTCACTTCGGGCATTCCCGAACTGATCACCAGAGGCTTCCTCTCCACTGCGGTCGAACGGGCGGTATGCGACCAGGTTCGCTTCCACATGCCAATGGGTCAGTTCGCTTTGATTTTCGAAGGGATGGATGAAAAGGAGCTGGTCGTCCAGATTCCTTACGGGTCGCTGATAGGAAAAATCCTCTTTCAGATACCGTGTGTGATAATAACTCATTCCGCTGCGAATATTCAGACTCATATCTGCTTCAAGCGGGCGGAACCAACCCAGATTGACCGAATTGTTTCCCCACCGGTTGCGCGTTTCGAATTGCTCGCGCACCAGAGGGGCATCATGCCGGACCGGTCGGGGACGGACGAGGCGGAGTGCTTCCTGCTGCGTGTTGTTGAAACCTGAGTAACCACTGAATATCCAGCGGTTCCTGTGGCTGTCCTCCAGAAAAATCTTGCCATGCAGATCGTGGAATGTCACCTCAAATGGTCCGGGAGTGACTATGCGATCTTCCAGGGTGGTAATGTCATCATCCAGCGAGTTGGGGCGACCCACATTGAGACCCCAGGCTACCAGGTCTTCGGTTCCGGGAAATCCATATCCGTTGAGCAGTGAGGTCCGTCCGGATACCAGCATGCTGGAACGGCCTGACAGCAAAGGGCCTTCAAGGCTGCCGTTCAGAGCCGAACTGCTTATCCCGGCGTTGCCGCGGTAGCGGTAAAGAGAACCGGCACGGGTTATGAGGTTGAGCGTTCCGCCGGGCGGCCCCTGATACCTGGCCGGTGTGACATCATAGTGGAAACTGCTTGTACGAATGACATCGGCATTGAAACTGTCCACCAGTCCGAAAAGGTGCGATTGGTTGTAGATGACCGAGCCGTCCAGAAGGATTTGCATGGCATCGGAATTACTGCCACGGATAAACGCACCATCGGAGAGCGCTGTCCCCATTCCAACCGATGGCAGCGTCTGAAGCATGCGTATCGTGTTCGACTCCCCGAGGGGGCTGAAACCGTCGAGCAAGAGGGATCCGGTGTTGCTTGTTCCGGCCGCCTGGTGCAGGACCGGGGCATGCAGAACAATTTCCCTTCCTTCCACGGCTGCCGGTTCCAGTCGAACGGCAAGTTCACCGATCACCGACAATTCATCGGCCGCGATGGCAATCATTCTGGGATGGTAACCGAGATAGGAGACTCGCAAATGCAGATCCTCCCCGGCCGGCACAGTCAGCCGGAATCGACCATTGAGATCCGTTTGTACTCCCTGCAGGCGAGCCGGTGCCACGTCATGCCGGGTACTAGTGATATCTGCCTCACGAGCAACACCCGCCGAGTTGGCACCGCTGGATGCAGATCGATCCTGTTGGTCACGGGTAATACGGATTACCGTGGCAAAAGGCAGCCGTTCTCCGGTCAGTTCATCGATGACGTACCCCTGCAGGTCTGCGACCCGTGTTTCGAATCCGGGCTGATCGATATTCCTGGCCCTGAACAACACGATCTGCCGTCTTTCTTCATTCAATACGAGATCCAGTCCGGCCTCATGTACCTCCTTCCTGAAATCCTCTCGCCAGTTCTCGCCAAATTCAAATCGGATATCCACACCGGTGACAATCACATCCCGGTACAAAAACCGGAATCCGGTTTCATCTTCCAGAATCCGGATAACCGTCCGCAGCGATCGTACCGGGGCACCCGGAGTACCTGAAACGCCTTCTATAGCAGTGGAGGTTTTGGGGGTCAAGCCGCCTGCAATGATATTATTGTGTTCCGCGAAAAGATCACCAGCCGGTAACAGTAAGCTGCCTGATGAGAAATCCGAAGCCCGTAGCGCCGGTGTCAGCAGCAGCAGACTTGTCATCAATAACTTCCATTTCAAATCACCCCTTCTGAACATGGCATTGTCAATTCTGACCGGCTGATGTGAGAATGTAGCGGCCGGGTTCGGGTTGCTCAAGTGTCGCTCCGGAAGATACGGCCAGATCCTCAAGGATCTGCCGGGGATCATCAAGAATCAGTGTTCCGCTTAACTCGACATCCGCGAGGTCAGACGAGACAACAATAAGAACATTGAAATGCTGCCTGATTTCCCGGATGATGGAAGCAAGCGGCCGCTTGTCGAGCACCAGCACATCATTCAGCCAGCCAAGGTGCGCTTCGGAGGGAATTTCGGTGGATGTGGCGACGCTTCTGTCAATGACTTCGCCGGTTTCACCGGGTTGCAAGATGGTTTCGAATGAACTGTCTGCAAGCGACATCATGACCGATCCCTGCTCCAGGAAAACCCGTGTATGGCGGTCCCATGTGCCGACGGTGAAACGCGTACCGGTCACGGTCACTCTGGCATCGTTGGTCATCACGACAAATTGCCGCTGCCTTTCGGGGACAACTTCAAAATATCCTTCCCCGCTGACCCGGTAAACCTGTCCGGTGTCGTTTTCCGTGATGCGGTGCAGTTCCGTATGCGGCCGCAAGGTTACCCGGGAACCGTCCAACAGCGTTACGGTCTGTTTCTCCGATCCGGTATGGGCGATCAGCTCCGGCTCCAGGACCTGGTCCCTGGTCAGAAGAAGCCAAATAAATGCCACCAGTGCCAGCAGCGCGGCAACCCGCGTCAGCAGTGGAAGCCAACTTACCGTCATTCTGGGAGCCGGTTCGTCCTTTCGGATGACGGGCTTCTGCTCACGCCACGGTCGGGGTCCGGGCACGGCATGCGGCTCAACTCCCGTTTTTGCTAAAACAGCGGCATCCCGATCCTCCATAGCCTGCTCTATGCGTTGCCAGAAGTGCGTATCGGCCGATGTGTGTGTTTTCAGGATGGCGGCCGATTTGTATTCGACAAGAAACGGCAGAAGCGGATCCTGTCCGCGAGCTTGCGGCTCCCGGACGGAATCCACCGAATCCACGGACTGGTCCAGCAATCTGGCCAGCTTCAGATCCTGTTCGTCAGGTTGGTATGCATTGGGATCTGTCATGGATGCTGGTTCTTTCTTCGGTTTTTTGTTGTTTGTCTGTCTATGACAGGGTCACAACCTGTCAAATAACATCATCAGAAAGCTCAGGTGCGTGGACGTCCCGAGTGGGAATCATCGGTGCTGTCCGGACGGTCGACCGATCCGGTGGCAAGACCAATTCGGAAAAACTCGCGCAGCTTGTCAAACCGGAGCAGAGCCGATCCGTCACCGGTGAGTTCAATAACACCGGAAAGTTTGCGCTCAAAAGTTTCCCCGTTAACGGTCCTTGTCATGCTGAGCCGGTATGAAATGAAGCCGGTAATACCATCCTCCAAACTGCCATTTTCCCGGACCACCTCCTTGTCGATCCGGATGCCATCCAGGTCCATGTCAAGTTCGTATGTCCGGCTGGTCACCATATCGCGCTGCATGACTTTTGCATTCATTTCCCCGTTGCCATGGTGCGACCCTGTCAACGACATAATGGGGGATACAGGGGACAGACCATCCAGATAAATCTGATTAAACCGGTAAAATCTGTTATAGCGATAAGGGCCTTCCGTAATGCCCTCACGTGTTCCCTTGTAGTCGATGGTCTCAATACGATCCTCCTGGCGTTTGGGAAACTGGATAAAACGCCCGTTGATATCCGTATAGATATATAAGGACCTGACTTTCAGGCTTCGGGTAATGAGCGGACCTTCGAATTTCCGAATATACCATACCGTATGTTCCCCGGTCTCCGGGTTGTAGTCGTAATCGTAGTCAGACTCGGATCCCCTGCCGTGATCTCTAAGTTGCTCCTGATCACGATGCTGATTCTGTATGCGGGACCGGATACCCTCTTCATCCACCTCCGAAACGGCATCATAGAGGCTGGAGAGCAACCCTTCTTCGGTATCGGAGAGTGAGCTTCCAATGATCTGGCCCGCTATCTCCAACTCTTCCCGGGAGATCTCCTCTTCCTGCTCCTTGTTGAGTGTATCGCAAGCTGTAGAACCGATCAACAGCAGAACCGCCGCAAGCGGGGGCAAAAGGTGTTTCATGTGATGTGTTTTCATGACGAAGTGATTTGGTTGTGATTTTCCGGCACCGGCCGGCAGTGTCACTTGATTTACACCTGACCGGACGCCTTACCCCCAACCCGCGTCATTCCGGTGCCATAAAATGTTTCAACGCTACCCGCAACTCCTTCAGTGCAAGTGCCATATGGTTCTCAATTGTTTTCCGTGCAACATCAAGCGCCCCGGCCGCTTCTTTATGGGACAATCCTTGCAGATAACACAATTCAAAGACGCGCCGGCGTTTTTCCGGCATCTCCTCCAGCGCTTTCTGCATTGCATCGAGCGCCTGGCGGTTTTCGGCCGATTCCTCCGGATTGTTCCCGGAATCCTGAAGCCGGTAGGCATACTCCGGATCCTGTTTTTTTGTGTCCCGAAACAGATTGATCATCCGATTATAGGCAATGGTGAACAAAAATCCCCGAAATGATCTGTTTTCTTGAATATCCGACCGTTTTTCCCAAATAATGAGAAAGGCTGTCTGAACAAGATCCTCGGCATCATCTCGCGAGGTACCCTTTGACATCAGAAAAGAGAGAAGACGATCCTTGTATTTATCAAAAAAGGCACGGAACGCATTTTGGTCACCCTGACGAATGCGCATTGCCAGCTCCCGGTCACCGTCATCGTCTGTCAACAGTGCCAGTTGAATCAGAATTAACAGAGTCATAAGCAACGGAATGAAAACATGGATTAACTTGTCAACGCGGTACTTTATTTATCCGGACCAATATAGTTTTCCTGCTATTGATATCCGAGCAACATCCTGGTTTTACAGGTTCTTCAGTGGCACCGGTGTGAAACAACTGATTTGCATCGATAAGCAACGGCAGTGATGCACGGTCTATCCAAAGCAGGCAACGGCTACGGTTACGAATTTCAAGCAGACATTCCCCAGCGATTAACGGATTACCAATTTTTTTCATAAGTTGGGATAATCCATATTTCATACCAACCATTTTTCCCGTTCTACACGCATGGATCCCTGCCCTGGTGCTTGATGATGCCGGTCCTGGTACACGTCACGATACGCGTGATGATCCGATGAGTCGGTTTGGATCGTTGCGACCGTTTTGACCGTGCTTTCGATGACTATCTCATCAGCAGCCTGATCCCTATGTTTCCTGAGCGCAGGTGGTGGCTGCCGGCAACCGGATCGCACAGATCGGGGTCTACGACGATCCGCGCCTGCGCACATACCTGAACCATATTGCCATGCTGGTGGCCGAAAATTCACATCGCCCCGATATTCCTGTTCGGGTAATCATACTGAACACAGATGATATCTCCGGATACGCCGTCCCGGGCGGATTGATCTTTGTCTCCCTTGGTGCGATCAAGCTGATGCAGACAGAAGCTGAGTTTGCCGTTTTCATCGGTCATGAAATAGCACATCTCGCTTTCCAACACGGTCAGACCGAGCTGGAGAAACGCGGTACCCGAATACGCGCCGACAATACCACTCGTGACTCTTGAAAATCTGATCCTCTGGACCGTCGTGGTGCATCTTGTTGCTCAGGGTTTCGACAATGCCGTATTCAAGCCGTTCGTACTCGGCAAGGCGGTTTCGCTGCATCCGATCGTGGGTACCTTCTACCGCCAGTTGAAGGCCTACTTCCTGATTTACTGACCCTGTGCAACGCCATCCATGCGCGGATCGGCTCCACCCTGCCAATACCAGCCATCACGATAAACCCGTTCGATTCCGTGGATACCGCTTTCCAGCGGTCTGACCCGAACATGATGGCCCATCTGCTTGAGTGAATCCGCGATTCCTGACCACGCCGTGCCCTCCTCCAGCTCCAGAAACCGCCCGCTATGGAGAAAATTCGGCATGGCAATGGCGTCCTGCAGTGGCAGATCCCAGTCCAGCACGCCAATCAGCGTCTTCGCCACGTAGCCGATGATTCGACTACCACCCCGCGATCCGATGACCAGCCGAAGTTCACCCTCCTCATCAAAAACCATAACGGGTGCCATGGAGCTCCTGGGACGCTTGCCCGGCTCAACGGCATTGGGTGAGCGATATCCGTTCTGGTCGGCCTGGAAGGTGAAATCGGTGAGCTGGTTGTTCAGCAGAAAACCGTTGGTCATGATCCGGCTGCCGAACGGGGCTTCGATGGACGAGGTCATCGCCACGGCGTTGCCTTGACGATCCACAATGGAAAAATGGGAGGTGCCGAATGATTGTTTTGATGAGACTGGTGGTGAGATTGGTGGTGAGACTGAAGCCGAAGCTGTAGTTGTGGCCGGATCCGGAATTCCGGGACTCACCTCATCCATCGCCCGGAGCGTATCAATCCACGCCGCTCGTTGACGCAAATAAACCGGGTTGAGGAGTCCATTTTGCGGGATGTCGGTGAACTCGGGATCACCGATCCATGCTGAGCGATCGGCAAAAGCCAGGCGGCTCGCTTCGGCGACCAGGTGAATCGCCTGGAGGTCGCCGGGGGCAAATCCGGACAAATCAAAATGCTCAAGTATTCCCAGTATCTGAAGCAGTGTAACGCCCCCCGATGACGGAGCCGGAATGCCGCATATGGTCCAGCTGCGGTAATCGCGGCAGATCGCCTCACGTACCACCGGGCGATAATTGTCGAAATCCTCCGGAGTCAGATCGCTTCTTCCCGGCCATCGGCTTTTGGCTGCTTCGATGATTTGGCCGGTCAGATCACCGCGATAGAAATAGTCCGGACCCTCCCTGGCAATGTGCCGAAAGGTCTTCGCCAGTTCCGGGTTTTGGAGCAGAGGCTCATCATCCCTGCGCGGATGTACCAGATGCCTGCGGATGTCACCAAACAGCCAGAGTGATGGATCCTGATCAATTTGCCGTTTCAGCCGCTCCGGCATCGAAAATCCGTCCCCGGCAAGGGCGATGGCCGGATCAAACAGGTCCGGCCAGGGCAGAATGCCGTGCCCGGTGTGCGCTTCATGCAACATGGCCAGCGTACCCGGTACACCGACAGCGAGTCCGGTGGGTATGGCTGCCCACAGCGGTACAGGCCAGTGGCCGACCATAAAACGGTCCTCACTAGCTGCAGCGGGCGCCGTCTCCCTTCCATCAAAAACCGTCAAATTGCCTGTGATCCCATCCCGGTACAGCAGAAACGCACCGCCCCCGATGCCACTTTCCGGCGGTTCCACAACATTCAATGCCATCTGCACAGCTACAGCGGCATCGATGGCGTTACCTCCGGCCCCAAGCACCGACAAACCGGCTTCCACCGCAAGCGGATGCGCCGCCGAGATCATCATTTCCTCCGATAGCACCACATATTCTTCACTGTTTCCCGGAGCAGGAGGCCACACCGGATCAGGATCGTATGATTTACCGCACCCATTTATAAAAAGTACAGCGACCGCGAGCAGCGTGACGCCAAAAACCCATCCGGTTGTTTTGCTTTCGTTTGCTCTGGCACACATGAAATGATCGATCATTGCATTATATATGTTGGTAATATAAAATAAGAGTCTTTCAGATGCCGGCTCCCATCTGTCGATGATTATGAATATATTTTAAATCTTATGGATAAAACATACCTGCAAAAACTTTTCGAAGAGCACCGGCAGGCTGAAAAATGCCCTTCCCCAGTGCTGGTCATAGCTTTTTTCAACCGGCTTCTGGGATTTCTGTTTCCTGAATTCAGCAACATCCGATTTCGATCTGTCGATGAACTGGAAAAAAATAGCTTCGAACTGAAGGAGGAGTTCTGCCAGATCCTCAGGAAGTGTTCGGAATGCAAGGATGCTGATGAAAAAGAGGTGACCAGGGCATTCTGGGCAGCACTGCCGATGATCAAGGAGAACCTGGAGCTCGATGTACAGGCGATTTACGAAGGTGATCCCGCTGCCAAAAGTCGTACCGAAGTGGTACGCACCTACCCCGGGTTCTATGCCATCACATCCTATCGGATTGCGCATTTTTTATACGAAAAAGGCTACAAACTGCTGGCCCGCATGATCACCGAGAATGCCCACAGCCACACCGGCATCGACATCCACCCGGGAGCCCGCATCGGCCGTCATTTCTGCATTGACCACGGAACGGGCATGGTCATTGGCGAGACTACTGTGATTCATGACCATGTCAAAATTTACCAGGGAGTTACGCTCGGAGCCCTGAGCGTTCGCAAGGAAGATGCGGAGATCAAACGCCATCCCACCATTGAGGAATATGTCGTCATTTACGCCGGTGCCACCATCCTCGGCGGCACGACCGTCATCGGCAAGCACAGTGTCATCGGAGGCAGCGTATGGCTCACGTCCAGTGTCCCGCCATGGTCACGCATTACCTATATCGCGCACCATGAGCGTCGCAAGGCGGAAAAAGATACGCATCATCAAATCATCCACTCGTCATGACACTTGAAGATCTGATCGGCAACACCCCCATTGTGCACTTGCAGCATATTCCCGAATCACCGGATGTGACCATCTACTGCAAGCTGGAAGGGCGGAATCCGGGCGGAAGTGTCAAGGACCGGGCCGCTTACGGGATGATTGCAGCGGCACTCGAGCGGGGTGATATCAAGCCCGGAGACAAGCTGATCGAGGCCACAAGCGGCAATACCGGCATTGCCCTGGCCATGATCGCACGGCTCAAAAACCTGCACATGACCCTTATCATGCCGGAAAACTCCACACAGGAGCGTATCCAGACCATGCGCGCCTACGGGGCCGAAGTGATCCTCACCAAAGCCGAAGGAACAATCGAATATTCGCGCACGGTCGCTGAGGAAATGGCGGCTTCCGGTGATTATTACCTGCTCAATCAGTTTGGCAACCCGGACAACTACCGGATGCACTACCGCACCACCGGTCCGGAGATCTGGAGGGATACGGGAGGAAAAATCACCCATTTTGTCTCATCTATGGGCACCACCGGTACCATCATGGGGGTATCGCGGTATTTGAAAGAGCAGAATCCGGATGTGCAGATCGTGGGCGTGCAACCCACCGAGGGTTCGCAAATCCCCGGCATCCGGCGCTGGTCACCCGAGTTTCTGCCGAAAATTTTTGAACCGGAGCGTGTGGACCACACCATCGATGTGAGCGAACAGGAGTCTGTGGAAATGACGCGCCGGATGGCACGTGAAGAGGGCATATTCGCCGGAATGAGCAGCGGAGGCTGCCTTTCGGCGGCGGTAAGGCTGGCGCGCGAATTGGAGAGCGGGCTTCTTGTCTGCATCACCTGCGACATCGGCGACCGTTATCTCAGTTCACCTCTGTTCGAGGAGGAATAGAACTTTGAATTTCCCTATCTTTACAGGTTTATTAAAGTACAGCAGTTAGAGATTTCCCTATGTCCAACAGGCGAAAAATTCGGGAAACCGTCATGCAGGCCGTTTACGCACTGTTTATCGGTAATCAATCCCTCGAACATGTTCTTCAAACCAATGTAAAACCCGAGTTCCTCGATGATGCATTCGGGCGTGATTTTGCCGAACGTTTGTTTCTTCGGACAGTCGACCAACGCGTGCGGACCGACGAGATCATACAGAAGCACATCGCCAATTGGGAAATTGACCGATTGGCCATGGTCGATCGCATCATACTGCAAATGGCGATCACGGAATTACTCACCTTCGAGGATATACCCACCAAGGTGACCATCAACGAGGCCATTGAAATTGCAAAAAAGTTCTCCACGGCACGGTCCGGCCGCTTCGTCAATGGCATTCTGGATGCCGCGGTGCTCTCTCTCCAGAAAAGCGGAGAATTGAAGAAAGAAGGACGCGGACTTGTGGATCTGCCTGCCCGCCAGAAAAGAGGAGATAATGATAAGAGGGAGGATAGTGTATTGCCCGGTGAAGATGTGGACGCGCCTCGTGAATCGGAAGGTCCGGTACAACCGCTTTCGTTGAAACCGGTTGCCAATACGGAAGACGGTGAAAAAAGATCGCAGAAAAAGCGCCGCATTAAACGTCCCGGGAAGAAAAAAGATTCCTAGGAATTCACTGACTATCGAAATTGTGCTTCTGAAATCCACTTCATGAATTCCGAAAAATACATCGTTATCGGTGACATTCACGGATGTGCAAAATCTCTTGACGCACTTCTCGGCAAGATCTCGCCCCACTGTGACCGCTCCCATGTCTTCATCGGGGATTATATCGATCGCGGACCCGATTCCAGTGGCGTGGTTAATCTTGTGCGTACATACTCCCGCAGTCATCAGTGTGTCTTTTTGCGTGGCAATCACGAAAGCATGCTCATGGAAGCCGTTGAAACCGGCAACCGAACGTTCTGGCTGATGAATGGAGGAATGGAGACACTCGATTCCTACGGTACCAACACGCCGGATGAGATCCCTGCCGATCATCTCCGATTTTTCTCCGAAACCCGGCTCTGGCTGAATACTCCGGAGTATCTTTTCATCCACGCCGGACTCGATCCGAAGCGGCCCGTTGACGAGCAACTGTCCGACCCGGACATCGAAAACACCGCACTCTGGGAGCGAAGTCATGTGCATCGGCCTGTGGTTTGGGAAAAAACCGTTGTGTTCGGACATACGCCTGTGCCGAAACCGCTGATTGAAGAGCGAAAGATCGCCATTGATACCGGATGTGTCTTCCAGGGCGGAGCGTACGGTACGCTCACGGCCCTGCTTCTGCCCGAAAAAACCTTCATCACCCAGGTCAACCTGGATTGAAATACACCATCATTTGCAACACGCTATATGAGTCTTACATGTGGAATTGTCGGATTGCCCAATGTCGGGAAATCCAGCTTGTTCAATGCCCTCAGCAACGCAGGCGCCGAAGCCGCCAACTTCCCGTTTTGCACAATCGATCCCAATATTGGCATCGTTCCCGTGCCGGACAGCCGTCTCGACCGTCTGGCCGACCTGGTGAAGCCCAAAAACGTAACACCCACCACCATTGAATTTGTGGATATCGCCGGACTGGTCAAGGGTGCATCCGAGGGCAAAGGCAAAGGCAACGCCTTCCTGTCGCATATCCGGGAGGTGGACCTGATTATCCACGTGGTACGATGTTTTCAGGATGATGATGTGATCCATGTGGAAGGCAGCATCGACCCGATCCGTGATATCGGTATCATTGACACCGAATTGCTGTTCAAGGATCTGGAAACTCTCGAACGAAAGGAAGAGCGTGTCCGCAAGATGGCCAAATCAGGCGATAAGACCCTGATGAACCACCTGCACATGCTAGCCGGCCTGCGTGCACACATCGAGCAGGGCAAACCGGTACGATCCTACAGTGACTGGGACCCCTCCCATCCAGCATTCGGCGAGCTCTTCATGCTCACTGCAAAAAAAGTGATTTATCTTTGCAATGTGGATGAAAGCGACTTGCCTGACGGTGAAGGAAATCAGTACGTCATGGCAGTCCGACAGCATGCAGAAAGCGAGGGCGCCGAAACCATCGTAGCCTGCGCCAAGATAGAAGCCGAGATAGCCGAGCTGGACGAACAGGAAAAGCGTGATTTTCTGGACTCCATCAGGCTCAAGGAGTCGGGCCTGAACCGGCTCATATCTGCTGCCTACCGCAAACTCGGACTCATCACCTTCTTTACCGTGGGTCCGAAAGAGGTCCGTGCCTGGACTGTTCGTGAAGGAACCAAGGCGCCGCAGGCTGCCGGTGTCATTCACTCCGATTTCGAGCGGGGATTTATCAGGGCCGAAACCATTGCCTACCATGATTTTGACGAGCTAAAATCGGAAGCTTCGGCCCGGGAGGCCGGGAAAATGCGATCCGAGGGCCGTGGGTACTCGGTCAAGGACGGTGACGTCATGCTGTTCCGCTTCAATGTATGATGCCGGCTGTTGCAGCACTGCAGATGCAGAAATTTATATCGCAGCCATTTACACACAGGAACCCGGTTTACCAAAAACACAATCATAACTTCGGAATTTCGTTGCATCAAACCGTATATTATTACGATTTTCCATTTTTCAGCAGATATCGTTAAACTGTAACCAAATACATGCCAGAACAAAAAAGCAGCAATCAGAAGTTGACCTTTACCTTTCCTGACGGCAGCACCAAAACATTTGACACCGGTATCACCGGATTTGATATTGCCCGGTCCATATCCGGTCGTCTTGCACGCGAGGCTTTGAGTATCACACTCGAAAATACGGTACTTGATCTGCATCGCCCGCTTACCTCCGGTGGCAAAATCACTATCAACAAATGGGATGACGAAGACGGGAAAATGGCCTTCTGGCACTCCTCTGCTCATGTACTGGCGGAAGCAGTGGAATCCCTCTATCCGGGGGTAAAACTGGGTATTGGTCCGCCAATCGAGCAGGGATTCTACTACGACATCGATTTCGGAGACAAAACTGTCGGTAGCGAAGATCTGCCTGCTATTGAGGAAAAAATGCACGAATTGGCACGACAGAAAAACCGGTTCGAGCGTTTTGAAATACCCAAGGATGAAGCAGTAGACCATTACAGGAAAAAGCAGGATCCCTACAAGCTTGATCTGCTGGATGGGCTTGAAGACGGAACGATCAGTTTTTACAAGCAGGGCAATTTCACCGATTTGTGCCGCGGTCCGCATATTCCGGACACAGGGGGCATCAAAGCGGTCAAGCTGCTGAATACGGCCGGAGCCTACTGGCGCGGTGATGTCAAAAGCAAACAGCTCACCCGAATTTACGGCATCAGCTTCCCCAAGAAAAGCATGTTGGACGAATTCCTGAACCAGCTTGCGGAGGCGAAAAAGAGGGATCACAAAAAACTGGGTCCCCAGCTCGGTATCTACATGATCGACAGGATGGTCGGCAGCGGGCTGCCGATGTGGCTGCCCAAAGGAACAATACTGCGCCGCAGCCTGGAGGCCTTTCTGCGCGAAGAGCAGCTTCGGCGCGGCTACCAGGAAGTTATCACTCCACACATCGGAAACCTGGAGCTCTACCGCACCTCCGGACACTATCCCTACTACAAGGACTCGCAATTCGCGCCCATGCAGATTGATGACGAGGGATATCTGCTCAAGCCAATGAATTGTCCGCACCATCACCGCATTTACGACAATGAGATGCGAAGTTATCGGGATCTGCCGGTACGCCTGGCCGAGTTCGGCACCGTATACCGCTATGAGCAGTCCGGTGAATTGAACGGACTCTCGAGGGTGCGCGGCTTCACGCAAGATGATGCCCACATCTACTGCACCAACGACCAGCTTAAAGATGAGATCATAAACTGTATTGATCTTACGCAATTTGTATTTTCAACGTTCAATATGCCAGTTGACATCCGGCTTTCATTTCGGGACGATGACGATCAGAAATTTGGCGGTAAGCGGGCTTTGTGGGACCGCGCCCAGAAGGAAATCAAAGAGGCTGCCGATGAAATGGGCCTGCAGTACCGGATCGCTGAAGGAGAGGCCAGCTTCTACGGACCTAAAATAGATTTCATTATCCACGATGCACTTGGCAGAAAATGGCAGCTCGGGACTGTTCAGGTTGATTACGTGATGCCGGAACGATTTGACCTCACCTATGTTGGAGCGGATAATCAAAAGCACAGGCCGGTCATCATCCACAGGGCTCCATTCGGTTCCATGGAGCGGTTTACCAGTATCCTTATTGAACATTTTGCGGGCAACTTCCCGCTTTGGCTGAGTCCGCAGCAGGCTGTTATCATTCCGGTGTCGGACCAGTTCAATGATCTGGCGGAGTCATACCGCCTACAACTCGCCGAAGCCGGAATCCGGGTAAAAACCGACATGCGTAGTGAACAGATCGGAGCAAAAATCCGCAATGCGGAAACGTCAAAAATCCCCTACATGTTAATAGTAGGTGAAAAAGAGAAGGAGAATCAGACCGTTTCCGTGCGAAAGCACAAAAAAGGTGATATTGGAAGCTTTAATTTTTCAGAATTTCTTTCGATAATAAAACGGGAAGTGGATGAAAAGGCTCTTCCGTCCGTAGAATAAACCTTTCTGCCTTCGGGTGTACGATTGAAATAAAAGCATAAGCCTTATCATCATATTTCGTCACTTCCATTTACTGATAACTAATATAGGAGAACAAACCATCGGAAAACGATTCAAAAGCAATCCCGTTCGCAAGTCGGTCCCCAAAGAACGAGTGAATGAGAACATACGTGCTGATGTGGTCCGGGTTATCAAACCCGATAACGAACACGCAATTTTGCCGGTCAATGAGGCCATAGAGTTGGCATTTAATCTGAATATGGATCTTGTTGAAGTTGCACCCAATGCCAATCCGCCGGTGTGCAAAGTCATGGATCACGGCAAATATCTCTTTGAAAAGAAGAAAAAGGAGAAGGAGGCGAAAAAAAAGCAGCACGTCATTGTGCTCAAGGAGTTGCGATTCCGGCCGCAAACGGATGACCACGACTACGAGTTCAAGAAGCGTCACGCTGAAGGATTCCTGAAAGATGGAAACAAGGTAAAAGCTACTGTCCAATTTAAGGGACGTGACATTATCTACAGCGACCAGGGTAAGAAACTGCTCGACAGACTTGCAACCGACCTGGAAGACTTTGGCAAGGTGGAAACGCCGGCCAAACTTGAAGGTAAACGAATGTCCATGGTGCTGTCTCCCGCAAAAGGTCCGGGCTCCTGAGTCTGGTCACAATTGCGACCACGTGTTCACCCTGTATGCTTGCCGACCCGGCCTCACTTCCGCTGTCAGCCTGCCGGCACCTCATTTCGTAGAAACACGAAATAGTTGCTGGTAAATCGGTTTTTTATTACCTTTAAGACTTGCAAATTTTTAACCCTTTTTTCAGGTTAATTATGCCTAAAATGAAAACCATTAGCGGCGCCAAAAAACGTTTCAAGACTACCGCCACTGGCAAGTTGAAGCGTAAGAAAGCGTACGCCAGTCACATACTTACAAAAAAATCTCCCAAAAGGAAGCGAAACCTGCGTACGGCAACTCTGGTTTCCAAAGTTGATTTGCCCCGTATGCGTGAATTGCTTCCCAATGCATGATTTTTAACCACCATTAATTACTGATAAAATGCCACGATCGACCAATAATGTGGCTTCCCGTCGCCGTCGCAAAAAGGTACTAAGCCAAGCGAAAGGTTACTGGGGTGCAAGAAGCAAGGTCTACACTGTCGCGAAAAACGCAGTGGACAAAGCCCTTCAATACCAGTACCGCGACAGGAGAGTCCGCAAAAGAGAATTCAGAAAACTCTGGATCACACGTATCAATGCAGCTGCCCGCCTCAACGGAACAACATACTCCAAACTTATGGGCGCTATGAATGCCCACAATATGGAGATCAACAGAAAGGTGCTTGCAGATTTGGCCGTTCACGATCCGCAGGCGTTCACCGCAGTTGTGGAAGCCGCACAGAAGAAATCCTGAGACCGATTCTGTATCAAAACCGGCAGTGTCTTCCCCGATGCTGCCGGTTTTTTTATGTTCGATTAACTTATTGACCCGTCCCTGCCATGTCCAAAACAACTGAAATTGAAAAAGTAAAAAAGGATATCACCTCTCATCCACTGGACTCAGAGCAGGCCGTCGAATCTTTCCGGCTTACCTACCTGTCCCGCAAAGGTATTATCACGGAGATGCTGGCCGGCATCGGCAAAGCGGCACCCGAAGACCGCGCCAGGCTGGGCAAGGAGCTCAACGCGTTGAAAAAACTGGCTACTTCACGTTTCGAAGAGGCCAAAGCAGCCCGGTCATCAGAAAAGGCATCCCGTGCAGCTGCCACCGACGATCCTACCCTTCCTCCGCCTCCTCTACCGACAGGATCCAGTCATCCTCTCTCACAGACCCTGGAGGAGATCAAGAACATCTTCTATCGCCTTGGTTTTACCATTGCTGACGGACCCGAACTGGAGGACGATTTTCACAATTTTACTGCTCTCAACTTCCCGCCGGAACACCCCGCTCGTGATATGCAGGACACTTTTTTTATCCGTAAGGATGAATTGAACCCCTCACGTGACCTGGTGCTTCGCACACATACCTCTCCCGTACAGATCCGCCTGATGAAAGAGCAGAAACCACCTTTGCGCGCTATCATGCCCGGCCGTGTGTATCGCAATGAGTCCATCACGGCTAAATCCTACTGCCTGTTCCATCAGGTGGAGGGACTTTATGTTGACAGGAATGTGAGTCTGGCCGATCTGAAACACACTCTGATCACTTTTGCCGGTCACCTGTTTGGAAAGGATCTTAAATATCGAATCCGGCCATCCTTTTTCCCGTTCACCGAGCCCAGTCTTGAAATGGACATCTGGTGGGAGACCGGCAACCGTCCCGGGCAGTGGATGGAGATTCTCGGTGCAGGCATGGTCCATCCGAATGTACTCAGCGCTGTGGATATCGACCCGGAAATCTGGACCGGCTTTGCATTTGGCATGGGCGTGGAACGCATCACCATGTCTCGATTCGAAATTGACGACATCCGACTGCTTTACGACAATGATATCCGGTTTCTGGCTCAGTTTCCTTAAATTTTCAGGCACCACTGCTGTTATCCCGGTTATCAAATTTTTAAAAGAAGTTCCACTTTAACTGCCACTGACTCAAATAACTTAAGAATCCGAAAATCTAACAGATGAAAGTTTCCTACAATTGGCTGTCCCGATATCTCTCTGATATGCCTTCTCCACAGGATGCGGCTGACAAACTTACACTGACCGGTTTGGAAGTTGAGGAGATCGAACAGACCGGATCCGATCTGGAGGGTGTTGTTGTAGGCGAAGTGCTGGAGGTACAATCCCATCCGGATGCCGACCGCCTTGTGGTATGTCAGGTTGATATCGGGACAGACGAACCGACCCAGATTGTCTGTGGCGCACCCAATGTTGCTGCCGGACAAAAAGTTGCCGTGGCCACAGTCGGATCGGTTCTTCCCATGCCGCTGCCCGACGGTTCTCCGTTCAAAATCAAAAAAGCAAAAATCCGGGGGCAGCAATCAGCCGGGATGATCTGTGCCGAAGATGAACTCGGGCTTGGAGATGACCACGGCGGCATCATGGTACTCAACAATGAACTGAAGCCGGGAATACCTTTTTCGGAGGTAGCTGGAGTGAGCCGGGACTACGTTTTTGAAATCGGGCTCACCCCAAACCGGCCGGATGCCACCTGCCATCTTGGCGTGGCCCGCGATCTGGCAGCTGTAACCGGTGCAGAGCTTCACAAACCACTGGACAAACTGCCTGTAATAGCCGGCGGACTGAAAAAGGATTCCATCACGATCACGGATGTCGATAAATGTCACCGTTATGTCGGCCTTCTGATGCGCGGTGTGACGATTGACGAGTCACCTGACTGGCTGAAGGAGCTCCTCAGAGCCATTGGTCTTCGGCCACGCAACAATGTTGTCGACATCACCAATTTTGTACTTCATGAGCTGGGACAGCCTCTCCACGCTTTCGATCTGCACAGGCTTGCCGGCCAAAGGATTAATGTCCGTTCATTTGACAAAGACATACCCTTCACAACGCTTGACGATGTAGAGCGCAACGTTCCCTCGGGCTCACTTTTCATCTGTGACGGTGAAAAGCCGGTCGCCCTTGCCGGGATTATGGGAGGTGTGAATTCTGAGATTTCAGAGAATACAACCGATTTGCTGATCGAGTCCGCCTGGTTTGAACCGGTCGGCATAAGGAAAACATCCCGCAATCTGGCCCTTCAAACCGACTCCTCTTATCGTTTTGAGCGGGGCGTGGATCCCGACATCACGAAAAATGCGGCTCTTCGCTGTGCGGAGTTGATCCTGGAGCTTTGCGGTGGCACCATTGAAGGCATGGAGGATGTGCACCCGGTCAAGACAGCTCCGGTCACAGTCCCCCTGCGCCACACACGCCTGACATCGATACTTGGCACTGAGATTGTCCCTGAAACCGCAGAGGGTATTCTTAACCGTCTTGAAATCGCTACCGATAGAGAAGAAACAAACGATCTGATCTGGAAATGCACTGTACCTGCATTTCGTCCGGATATCACCACTGAAATCGACCTCATCGAGGAGGTCGCCCGCATCTTTGATTACAACAACATTCCCGACCCGGAACGCATTGCCATCACCAGCCCGGATCCGCTTCCATTTGGCGAACAGTTCCGTAACGCTGTGAGGCAAGCGGCTGTAAGCGCCGGCCTCAGAGAAATTTACACAAACAGTTTACTCCCCGATCGGTTTCTGGATGCTTTGGGAGGCACACCGGTTGTTGTGCCCACACTCAATCCGATCACCAGGGATCAGGCTTTGTTGCGAACAGAACTGCTGTATGGCTTTCTACGCTCAGCTGCCTACAATTTCAATCGTGGCGCTACCGGGGTTCGTTTTTTCGAAATCGGAAATATATTCCGCAAAGACGAAAGGGGAGGAACCTGGATTACCGGAATCCATGAAGCGACACATCTGCATATCGGCATCGCCGGAAATACACATTCGGATCATTGGAAAACACCGGCGCGGTCTTTTGATCTCTTTGATCTGAAAGCGATTGTGGAGGCCATCCTCATACAACTTGACATCAGAGATCTTACCACGTGGAATACATCCGAAGGCAGACTCAAGCTGGTATCTGATGATTTGGATGGAGTCGTCATAGGAACACTCTCACCGGTTTCTGCACTGTGGAAAAAACAAACCGACATAGAAACAGACGCATTTTCGGCCGAACTTGACACCGGTCTGCTGCAAAGACTGGCACTGCAAAAGGTGGACAAGACCTACAAACCGGTGTCACGATTTCCGTCATTTGAATTTGACCTGGCACTGGTTGTTGACAAACTGGCAGCATCGGGTGATCTGGTGGCCGGAATGCAGAAGGTCGCCGGTGATCAGCTTATCCGTGTTGAAGTTTTCGATGTCTTTGAAGGTGGGACATTGGAAAAAAATCAAAAAAGCATTGCTTTTCGTCTGACGTTTCAGGATAATGCCAAGACGTTGACCATTAACGATGTCGACCCTGTCATTCAGAAAGTTTTGAAGCGGCTGGAAGCCGATTATTCTGCGAAACTGCGATCCTGATGGTAAGGATTTTTGTTATTTTTTTCTGCCGAACACGTTCTTTTCCCGCATCAGCACAGCATCATTAAATTCTGTCCGGTTCTGACGGATCTGATTTATATTTTTTCAGATGCAGTGAATAGGATATATTACATACGCGATTTCAAAAACGGAGCACTCAACGTGATGAGTCAAGATCAGCCTTACTATCAGGAATTCCGTGATCTTTTAGCCAGAATACAGTCAGCTGTTACCGATCTCAAGAAAAAAAATGAACGTCTGGCTGATGAGAATCGTGAATTCAGCAGCGAATTGAAGGAAGTGCGCGGTCAACTTGCCAGTGCAAACAGAGAGATTGACCGGCTTAACATTGAGCTTGCCGCTCAGACTGCACGCAAAGAGCCCGGGGAGTCGGCAAAGATCCCGTCAGACACCGGTTCCGGTTTCGCAGATTCCGATGCTGCTGCCCCCACCCGACTCACTTCTGCTTCCCCATCCCTTTTTGACAATCTGGATGACAATGAGAAAAGGATTCTCAGACAACAAATCATTGAACTTATCGCCCGAATTGACAAACATCTGAACCGGGCCGGCATAAATCACACAACGGAATCATCATGATGCAGCCATGATTTGTGTAAATCATATAGAAAGTTCCGCTTATGCTTTGTCAGTCACCTGCTGCCTTGCTTTACTTACTGTTAAAACTCCTTTTGGTCCTGCTTCTGACTCTAGAAATCAGATGAAATGGCCATGACGGCAACCCGACACACAGGCGTATGATTAAATACGGTCATGGCATTTCGCTTACGCGGTTAATTGAGCATGTGACCTCTTGAAACAAGGATTATGAACACATGAAATCTATTAAGGTTACCATTTTGGGCAAACAGTATCCCCTGAAAATTAATGAGGGAGATGAGGAACTTATGCAGCAGATTGCCGATTATGTTGATAAACGATTTTACGATTTTCGCAAGGCGCTTTTGAATCAGTCCGAGTCCACAATCATGGTTCTGGCCTGCCTGAGCATTGCTGAAGAGCTATTTATGGCAAATGAGGGTGAAAAGCCTGGCGAGCGATCTGACGAACAGGCTGTTTTCGGTGAAATCAATGGATCTCTTCGCAAGATTTTGGATGAAATTGAGAAGGAAAATTCCGATATTTAAGTAACCTGAAAAAAAGATCGTTTCTTTTTTAACGCTTTTGAAGCAGGGTTAACATAAACAAGCACAACACTTAAAAATAAGGGTGTTCAACTTCGTCCGGCAATGCCAGGCCTCAGGTCACCCCGGTGAATAGTGGAAGGCAGACCCGGTGCGAGTGAGTACCCGCACTGTCAATGACGGTAGCTTGTCTTGTGCCTGCTTCATTAGCGTTTTTTTTTCCATCAAAGCTACAGGTATTACCATCCGCTTACATGTCTAAACCAATCAAGGTACTTTTTATCGGCGATATCGTTGGTGCGCCGGGTTTATCACTGCTAGAGACGCTGCTCGCTTCTCTGATCAGCAAGTATGAAGCGGATTTTGTAATAGCCAATGCCGAGAATTCCCACGAAGGTATGGGAATCAACGAAGAGATTATCCGATCACTCTACGGTTTGGGCGTACATGTGATTACCGGCGGCAACCATAGCTTTGCAAAGTGGAAGATTTATCCCTACATGAAAACCGATACCCATCTGCTGCGTCCATTGAATTATCCCAAAGGGGCGCATGGATTCGGATACGGTATTTATGACATTCCCGGTACTTCACACAAGATCGGTGTTGTAAATCTGCAGGGGCGGACCTACATGCAGCCGATCGATGACCCTTTCCGGACCAGTGACCGGGTGCTCGAAAAAATCCGCGAACAGACACCGATGGTTTTCATTGATTTTCATGCTGAGGCTACTGCGGAAAAAATGGCCTTTGCCTGGTATGTTGATGGAAGGGTCTCCGTTGTGGCGGGAACCCACACCCATATTCCTACTGCTGATGCCCGACTGTTGCCAAAAAGTACCGGTTACATCACTGACGTTGGCATGACCGGACCCTACCATTCCGTTATCGGTATGGACAAGGAAACCGCCATCAAGCGGTTTCTTATTCAGACACCACACAAATACAAAATGGCAAACGGTGATAATCGCATATGCGGACTTTTTGCCGAGCTGGATCCCGATAGCGGCAAGTGTCTCCGCATTGCGTCTGTCACCTACCCCGCATTTGAAACAGGACCATCATCGTGAGCAAAGGAAACCTGCTTTTATCGGCTGAAAATATCCACAAAACGTATACCGGAAAGGCCGAGCCCGTTCACGTACTCAAGGGGGTTGACATTACCATCAACAGGGATGACCTGACCGCCATCGTAGGGTCCAGTGGATCGGGAAAAAGTACGTTGTTGCATATTCTGGGCGGACTCGACCGGCCCGACAAAGGCACGATCCTTTTCCGCAACACCGATCTATCCCGTATGGATGATGAAACACTTGCACGATTTCGCAATCGCAATATCGGATTTGTTTTTCAATTTCATCATCTGCTGCCGGAATTTACTGCACTGGAAAATGTCTTCATGCCCGGACTTATCGCAGGCAAGCCAATGAGTGAAATTCGAGAGCGAGCAGGCTATCTGTTGGAGGAAACGGGGTTGAAAGACAGAATGGACCACCGTCCATCTGAACTCTCGGGTGGTGAGCAGCAACGTGTGGCTGTGGCACGTGCCCTCATGAACGAGCCTGAAATCATCATGGCCGATGAGCCTACCGGCAACCTGGATGAAGCCAATACCGAAAAATTGCTCTCGGTGCTTATGGATATCAAACAGAAAGAAAAAACTGCCATCGTGCTGATTACACACGATTCACGAATAGCAGGCATTACACCGACCGTTTATCAACTGCATCATGGCAAGCTGGACACTACCCCGGCAAACCATGGCTGATTTTGTCATCTGGCAAAACAGTCATATATTTAACACACTTTTTATCCACTCCTTTATTACCAGTTTCAGAATCAAAATATGGCCAAGCGACTATCAAAAGAACAACTTGAAACCGATCCTCTTCTCACCAGTTACTACCTGTTCACCAGCTTTCTAAAGCGTAATCTGACGGCTGTCATTGCGGGAATTATCGCGGTTCTCCTGATCATTGGCGGAGGCATCTTTTACTATTTTTATGCTCAGGCTCAGGAACAAGAGGCTCAGGAACTGCTCGTATATGCCGAACAGGCATTTCAGCAGGGTGAATATGAAATTGCGTTGTGGGGTGATGACGAGATGCTTCGCACCGGGTTCATCGACATCATCAACAATTACGGTCGCACCAACGCCGGAAATCTGGCCCGCTACTACGCTGCTGTCTCAGAAGCAGAGCTTGGAAGCTACGAAGAAGCTCTGGCATATATCGAGCGTTTTGATCCACCCGAGGGCATTCTCGGCGTCGGTCCTATCTCCTTTCATGCAGTGGTGCTGGCAAATCTTGGCGAGTACAGCCGAGCTGCTGACATTTTTGTAAAGGCGGCGGAGTGGGATATCAATGAGTCCACCACTCCTCAAAATCTATACAACGCCGCTCAGGCAGCCATGGAAGCAGATGACCTGGCCAGAGCTTCTCAGCTTGTCAGTCGTATTCTGAATGAGTATGAGGACGCACAGGTTGCCGACCAGGCCAAAAGGCTTGAAGGCATGCTCGTCGCTCGCCAGTAATTGATGTCATTGATTGCGTGCCCTATGAAGAATAACCCGATTTTTTTTAAAATGAAGTGCAACATTATTGCAACTCAAACGTACTTATAGTTAAGTGCAGCTGACGAAAGGCACTGCATGGACAGGACACAAAAAAAACTACATTGACCTCTAAGTTTTTCAGCCCCGGGCAGTGATTCTGCCTGGGGCTTCAATTTTTTTTATACGGTCTATTCCCGCCCGTTTCGGTTGCCGTCGTTCGTACTAATTCTTATCCGATTTGCCCTCACCCATATCCCCAAGCTGAATATTGAGCGCTCTGATTGATATTTGAATCTCCCAGATTGACAGCGCCAGTGAAGCCAGCAAAAAAAGCAGACTGGCCCCGAAGGTGTATTTTGCCGCATTCATATAATCCTGAAATAGCAGAAGCATACATAGAGCCGACAGAAACAGACTGATTACACCCAGCACCTGCATATCCCTGATAAGCCTGGTTCGAAGCCTGAGGTTTCTGATCTGATAAAAAAGTACCACATCCTTCTCTTTTTTGTATTTTTCATGCAGATTCCTGATCAGGGTTGCCAGAGTTAAAAAACGGTTAGTATATGCCAGCAATAGCAGTGAAATAGCTGGAAAAAGAAGTGCGGGTGTGGCAAGATCAAGAGCCATAACAATATTTATTGAACAGTTAATACATTTTCCAGGCAAGATACTAACCTGTACTCTGCATTGCCGCAGCAATTCCGTTAATACTGGAAAAGAGGGCATGGCGAACTTTCGGTGACCTCAGTTCCGGATCCCGGTTGCGCTGCATCAATTCGATTTGAAGCAGATTCAACACATCGGTGTAGGGATTGCGAAGCAGAATGGACCGTTGGATTACCTTGTTATTGGATAACAGTTCATCCTCACCGGCAATATCAAGCAGTCGTCGACTGGTTTTTTCAAATTCTTCCACGATCACGTGGTGCAAGCCCTGTTGGACCTGTCTGGAATAGCGCTCCGCAATATCCAGATGCGCCCGGGCCAGTTCGCGGCGTGCATTGTCAATCACTGATCGAAAAAACCGTGATTGATTATAAAGTTTCTGCATCAGTTCAAGATCGTCTGGATGCTCATGCAAATAGGAATCAAGGGCTGAACCGGTGCCAAACCATCCGGGCAGATTGTATCGCGTCTGGGTCCACGCAAAAACCCAGGGAATGGCCCGCAGGCTGTCAAAATCAACCTCCTTACCGGATTTTCGTGAGACCGGCCGCGAGGCTATGGGTAACGCACTTATAAACTCAATCGGAGTGATGGAAGCATACCAACGCCATGTACTTGCCTCCCTGGTAAAGGCCTGATATGCCTTCATGGACCTGCCGGAAATTTCCTCCATCATGATAAAACCCTTGTTCCGGCTATCGAAATAGTGGTTTTTATTCCGGTCGGTGTCTCCCGCTGTTCGAATCATGGCATTGACCATCTGCTCGAGGTGCCGCCTTGCAATCGATGGCAATGCATAGCGGAACGAGATAACCTCACCCTGTTCGGTGAATCGGATCTTACCGTTATGACACACTTTCGGCAATCCAAGCACGGCCTGGTTGGAGCGTCCGCCACCGCGTCCGACCGTTCCTCCCCGGCCATGAAACAACCGGCAAGTGATACCATACTCACCGCAAACCAGCGCCAGGGATTCCTGTGCTTTGTGTAGCGCCCAATTGGCCATCCAGTATCCGCCATCCTTATTGCTGTCGGAATAGCCGAGCATAATCTCTTGAATATCCCTCCTGCCTGCCAGATGTTTGCAATAGACATCGTTTTCGAACAGACGTTGCATAACCGTTCGGCTGTTCGAAAGGTCTTCCACCGTCTCGAACAGGGGGACCACATCCAGCTTGCTGATCACCTCGTTATTCTCATGGTACCAAAGACCGGTTTCCCTGGCAATGAGAAGCACTTCAAGCATGTCACTTACATCGTGAGTCATACTCACGATTATGCTGCCGATAGCGTGTGGATTTCGGCCTGCGGCCTTGCTGACCACATTGAATGTATCGAGCAACTCAGTTGAGACTTTGCTTAAACGTGCATGACGCGGTACAAGCGGTCTGGAGCTCTCAAGCTCTTCTGTCAGTATTCCGGCCTTCTCTTCTTCCATCATCTCATCGTACCTGGCAGTGACCCCGGCGGCCTTAAGCATTTCCGACACACAGCTTCCAAATACGTCGCTATGCTGCCGTATATCAAGCGATGCCAGATGAAATCCAAATGCCTTCACCTGGTATCTGAGCTTCCGAAGCAACCCGCGACTCGCCAATTGGTGGAAGCCGGCTTGCTCCAGCGATTCGTTCAAAAGCGCCAGATCCTTAAGGAAATCGGATACCGGATACGGTCCCGTACCGGTGCCGGACGGATCCAGCATGGATTCTTTTTGCCTTCGCAGCTTTTCCAGCATAAAGCGTATCTTCAGGCGATATGGTTCATGCCAGTGATCCACCAAACTGAGCCCTATACTGAATTTGTGATTGTCTCTGTGGAGCGAGTCGGCAAGCGGCCTGGGTACCCGAATATGACGGGAAGATGTGCACAGTTCATGCCTCAGCTTCACCAAAATCTGCTCGTAGCCGAGAAATGCAGAGCGATAGTGCAACTGAAGTGTTTCGCGCGTCATATCCGATGTCACCTTCGGATTGCCGTCGCGGTCACCGCCAATCCAGCTGCGATACCTCAGCAGTGGCGGAAGCTCCGGACGCCGTCCGTAGTAAATTTCGATGGCATCCTCCAGATCGGTCATGATTTTTGGAACGGTATCCCAGATCGAGTGAGTCAGGAAGAAAAGCCCGTTTTTAACTTCATCCAACACACCAAGACTCGATGGACGCACATCATCACTTGAAATCAGGATACAGATAAAGGAGAACAGCTCCGACATCAGCTGATCCTTTTCCGACTGAATGAGCGACTCGTTATTCAACCTGAAAACAAGTTCAGATATGCTTCGCTGGATGTGCAGGATGGTGCGCCGCCGGGCTTCTGTGGGATGTGCTGTGAGAGTAGGTTCGATTTCAAGCTCTACCAGTATATCGGTGAGTTTGTCATAACTCACTCCTTCAGACTTCAGAAAGTGTATGGCCTGCATGACGGATTCATCCCGTGGATGATCCTTG
This sequence comes from Balneolales bacterium, assembly GCA_007128425.1. GTDB lineage: Bacteria > Bacteroidota > Rhodothermia > Balneolales > Natronogracilivirgulaceae > SKNL01. The sequence continues at coordinate 30,559 of SKXL01000102.1, forward strand.
TCTGCCTGCAATTCCCGCTCCCGATTGATGCGTGTGATCTCAATCTGCTCCGCTCTGTTGACGAGATGAAAAAAAGATGTAAATGCCCGCAACAGCCAGTCCATCTGATTCGGGCTCAAATTTTTCATGGTTTCTTGCACTTCATTGCGCAGCACCTCCCCATCACTCCCCTGCTCATACGCCTTTCTGCAGCGAAGGCGCATCGACTCCACCAATTCAAACATGTCGTCACCGGCAATCGAGCGCACAGCCTTGCCGAGCATTGTTCCCAACATGTTAACATTTTCGCTAAGCGGACGGGAGATCCCTTCCGTTCCGGATTCCACCTGAAATCCTTTCGTTTCTTGCATAACCATCACATCAGTAGTTCACACGGCACCAACCCGTTTTTATCTGTTCATAACCTACAAATATAAGGCTATCCGGAACATAGCGGAACCCGAAGATGTAATAATACAGAATTTGCATCGATTCTTTTTCAAGTTTCCATTTTTCTTTTTGTAGCCGGGCAGATATATTGCGCATCACAATTGAAAATGTGGATCGGCACCACTCGCCCCACATTCGCGATGATGCACATTGAAGCCTGATCATTATTTTCAAGAAGCACACATCAGGCATCATCCCTACCCGGTTAACCGAAAGAATCAGCGACAGTGTTATGATCAGTGAACCCACCATACTCTCAAAGAATATTGGATGGATTGAAGTTATCTGTGGTGGCATGTTCAGCGGTAAAACGGAGGAGCTGATCCGACGGGCACGCAGAGCACAATTTGCCGATCAAAAAGTTATCATTGTGAAACCCGAAATTGACAAGCGATATGATGATGTCCATGTCGTGTCTCACAATGCCACAGCGCTGCCAGGTATCGTTGCTTCCACCGCCGACCAGATTGTTCTGATGACGGGCAATGCCGAAGTAGTCTGCATTGATGAGGCGCAGTTTTTTGACAATCGCCTGGTAGAGGTTGCCAACACACTCGCTAACAGTGGGAAACGCGTTATCATTGCCGGCCTTGATATGGATTTCGAGGGAAAGCCGTTCGAGCCAATGCCGGAAATACTTGCTATTGCGGAGTATGTCACCAAGCTTCATGCGATATGTGCAGAAAGCGGCATGCCGGCCCATTACTCCCAACGTGTAGTGGAAAGCGATCAGCGTATCCTGGTTGGTGAATCTGAAGCATACGAACCAAGAGCCAGACATTGCTTCCGGCCGCCGGTTGACAGTCCCAAGCGGAAAAAAAACATAGCATTCAACTCATCCGTCCGCAATCCAGCTTCGGATAAATCTGAATCCAAAGACGCTGAGCAGGAAAAAACCGACTCTGCAGCCCCGAAGCAGGATAGACCGGAGAGGAGCAGGAAGCAGAAGGATCAGAAAGTCTGAATTGTAGTGCTAAAAGGCTAACATGCAAATCAACCTTGTGAAATTATGGATTTAATTGATCTACTCAGAGGAATTGTCGGGATGGCTTTCCTCATCGGTCTGGCAACCCTGTTGAGCAGAGACCGGCGAAACATCAGCCGGCGCCTGGTCGGGATCGGGATAGGCATGCAGATTACACTCGGCATCTTCATCCTCAAAGGTGAACAAATGGCCACCTTTTTTTCGCCGCTGGGCTGGCCTAAGGAGCTTTTCCGGATTATCTCCTCCTTCTTTGTAGTGATCCTTGATTTCACCACCGAGGGAGCTCAGTTTATTTTTGGGGATCTGGCCCTGAGCCCGGGTATGGAAGGCAGTATGGGGCATTTCTTTGCGTTCCAGGTGCTTCCGACCATTGTCTTTTTTGCCTCCATTACCACGATTCTCTACCATTACGGAATCCTCCAGGCGATTGTGCGCGGTATGGCTACGGCCATGCGAAAGATGCTCGGTACCTCCGGAGCAGAAACACTGAGCGTCACTGCCAATATTTTTATCGGTCAGACCGAGTCGCCGCTGCTGATCAAACCGTATATTGAAAAAATGACAAGATCCGAGCTGCTCACTGTCATGACAGGAGGAATGGCCACCATTGCCGGCGGGATTATGGCTGCATATATCCAGATGCTGGGCGACGCTTATGCCGTTGCCAATGAAGTGAGTCTGACCGTCGGGCGACAGCTCTTCGCCGAACAACTGCTTGGTGCCAGTATTATGGCTGCACCGGCCGCCATTGTCATAGCCAAAATCCTTTACCCGGAATCCGACACCCCCGCAACCATGGGCGACGTCGAGATCAAGGTGGAAAAAACCGATGCCAACGGTATCGATGCAGCATCTTCCGGAGCGGCTGAGGGCCTGCGACTCGCACTCAACGTAGGTGGCATGCTCCTGGCTTTCATCGCCCTGCTGGCCATGATCAATTCCGTCTTCCTGTGGTTTGGCGACACGGTTGGACTCGAACGGCTCTTCCCGGGCTTTCAACTCACCATGCAATCGCTTTTGGGAGTCATTTTTGCTCCCCTCATGTTCATCATTGGAGTTCCATGGGTGGATGCGATCACGGCCGGATCCATGCTGGGCACCAAGATCGTGCTGACCGAATTCATCGCCTATTCCGATCTTTCCGAATTTATTCGCCTTGAGGCACTTGATCCGAAAACCATCGCAATGGCTACATTTGCGCTGTGTGGTTTTGCCAACTTCGCCTCTATTGCCATACAAATCGGAGGCATTGGCGGTCTCGCACCCTCCCGAAAATCGGAACTGGCCGAATTCGGCATACGGGCTGTTATTGCCGGCACCATGGCCAACCTGATGTCCGCCACCATAGCCGGAGTGCTCTACTGATAACACCCGCTGAATTATTTCATACTAACGGGCTGATGGATCCGTTTTTTTGCTCTGATGAGTCTTCAAAAGTCGTTAGAAAACGCTATCTTTGAAGATTGTGAAATTATTCCATAAATATTGCCGTTTAACGCAAACCAGTCAGAGCAACTTATGAACCGTTCCATTGGAATAAGCGTCACCCTGGCGCTTGTCATTATTACAGGGTGCACCCTTTTTAAATCTTCAAAAGCCCCCTCTTCAGAAGAAACAATCATTGGCAGCATTGCAGATGATCCGGTTACGTACGGTGATTTGAAAACACAATTCAACAAATCCAGTGGCCCTGGTGCCGAAGACGATCAGGGCATCGCCGAATTTGCTGATCTCTATATGGACTACAGACTCAAACTCGCAGTTGCACGCGATGCCGGTTACATGCAGGACCCGGAGATCCTTTCTGAACTCGAACAGTACGAGCGACAATCAGCCTATCCCTACTGGCTGGAGCGGCAGGTCCGTGACCAGTTGCTTGAGGAGCTGGTCGAACGGTCTAGTGAACTGGTTCACGCCCAGCATATTCTCATAGGCATTGCCGAAAATGCCTCTCCTGCCGATACAGCCGATGCATACAACCGGCTCATGGAGGCTCGTGAGCGGTTCATCAACGATGAAGAAGATTTCATGACGCTTTCCGATGAATACTCCTCCCGGCAGCGTGGACAAAGCATGGGTGGTGATCTTGGCTTTTTCAGAGCCGGATGGGCGGTCAAGCCCTTTGAGGATACGGCATACTCGCTCTCCCCCGGAGAAATAAGCAAGCCGGTTCGCACCCAGTTCGGCTATCACCTCATCCATGTCAAAGACCGTATCGAGACCGGCCCAAACAAACATTTTTCCCATATCTTCTTCATGACCCGCGATATTGAAGTTCCAATAGACTCGGTCTTTGCTCTGGCATGGGAAGCTCATGAAGAGCTGGAAAAAGGTGCGCCCTGGAATGATGTCGTAGAAAACTATTCCCAGGACGAACAATCGAGACTCTCGGGTGGCAATATCGGCTGGGTCAATTATGGGATGTACGAGCGGGAGTTCACCCGAAAAATCATGGAAATAGATGAGGCGGGTTCGTACACAGAACCTTTTGAAAGTGTTTATGGAATTCACATTATTAAGCTGGATTCCCTGCATAAACCAACAGAACAGGAAATTCGCCAGGAACTCAGCCAAACCCTGGACCAGCTTCCAAGACTGCGTGATAATGAACGTGCCGTTTTGGATAATGCGGCAAAAGTGGGTAATGCCCGCTTTCACAGAGAAAATCTTGTGCGATTTGAAGAATTTGCACGGGATAACTATCGCGGAAGCTTCTCGAATATCGATTTTCCTGCAGATCTGCTTGAAAAAGAAATCTTTACATTCCACAACAGAAGCTGGACTGCGGGCGAATATATTGAATGGCTCAAGCCCGTCATGGAGGAAAAAAACAATTCCCGGTATCATCACCGGTTCGCCGCTGAGTTTCGTGATCATGCCATTGATACCGAACTGGTATCCCTTACACGTGAACGATTCCCCGAATTTGCCGATCTCAGCATGGATTACCTCACCGGACTGGCTGTTTTCCGTGTGAACGAAGACTCCTTATGGACCTATGCACAGCAGGATACGGTGCGACTCAGGGAAATTTTTGAAGCGAATCCCGAAAATTACCATTTCGACACCCGATACCGTTACGTTCGGTTCTCAGCGCGAGCCGATAGCACACTCGATCATGTTCGTTCACGGGTGAATACGGGTGAACCGGTAGACAGCATACGAAAAGAGTTTACCAATGTGGTAATGCGACGTGACGTCATCAACCGTATCGACCATGAACCATACTCATGGCTCGAAGGACTGAGTGAAGGTGAGTTCTCACCCTATTTTGAACACAGTCGCAGACGAACCACCATGTACCTCGAAGAAATACTCGAAGCTCGACCCATGACCTTCGATGAGGCGTACAACAAACTTGTGACCGATTATCAATCCACTCGAGAGGAAGAATGGCTGAACAAAATGCGCGACAGATATCGTGTACGCTTTTATCCCGATGTGCTGCAGGCACTACAAACCGGAAGTAATGACTGATACCTTGCGTACCCTTTGCGTTCTTTTTCTCATTGTTATACTGGCTTCCTGCGAGGCGGGAATCAGGGATCATGATGACATTGTACTGGCTGAAGTCGGAAACCATGTTCTGCTTCTAAGTGATATCAAGGCTGAAGTTCCGGATGAGGTGTATGCCCGGGACAGTCTGCGCATCATCATCAATTACAAGAACAACTGGATCAATCGCAAGCTAAAAGTCATGGAGGCCCGAAGACTGGGCCTTGATCAGAACCCCAGAGTGCAAAAACGCATTGGACAGGCAACCGAATCCATCATCGTTGATGCATTTAATGAGGCGGTCTATCTGGAAATGAGTGATAAGCATGTTACACGAAGCGAGGCGCAATCCTATTATGAAAGCAATAAGGAGAAGTTCGTCCTTGCCGAAAGGCATGTACGATATCGGCATATCATGGCTTCGTCCCTGGCCGATGCCCAGAATGCCCGCAATGCACTGATGCGGGGCAGAAGCTGGACCAGTGTTGCAGAACAATACTCCGTAAATCCACAGCAGGCTATCCGCACATCCCGCCAATTCTTTCCGGTTTCAACTGCGGCAGTACACTATGAGACCATGAGTAACTTTCTTCAGGTCATCGGGATAACGGAAATTTCCCCTGTACGTCGCATTGACAACCACTATCATTTTGTTCAGCTGATGGACAGTCGGGAAGCGGGCGACCATCCTCAGGTGGATTGGATCATAGACCAGATAACCGAGTGGCTGGTACTTGATCGCAGACGAAAACATCTGCGAGCCATGGAGCAAAACCTGCTTCTTCGGGCAAAAGCAAACAATGAACTGAAGATCTTTGACGTAAACATACCAGAACAGGAAATTGAAATTGTAACAGACAGCTTGTGATTCTTCACCGACTGCTGTTGCTTCAACAGCACTTTCATACTATGCGCACTCTTTTTATCACATTATTTGCAATACTTTGCACCATGGCAACCGTTATGGGGCAACAACGGCAGATTGCCGACCAAATCGTTGCTGTGGTGAATGATCACATCATACTGAAATCCGATGTGGATCAGAGAGTACATGAATTCATGCAACAGTCTCGTGAAGCTGCCTTTGACGAGCGAATGTGGTACTATGTGCTCGAATCAATGATCGATAACTATGTCCTTGTTGAAAAGGCAAAGATCGACTCCATCATCATAAGTGATTCCGAGGTGGACCGTATCCTGAACCAGAGAATTGAAGAGCTGGTCAGGCAGGTTGGAAGCGAGCAGGAGCTGGAGCGGGCTTTTGGTCAGTCATTGGTTGAGATAAAAGCCGAATATTCCGAACAGTTCCGTCAGGATTTGTTGGTAAACCGGGTTAGACAGCAGAAAATTTCGCGAATAAACATTACGCGTCCGGAAGTTGTCGCTTTTTTCAATTCCATTCCCACGGATTCTCTTCCTGTCATCCCCGAGTCGGTATCCCTGTCACAGATAACCGTCATCCCTCCGCCCCTGGCGGATGCGCGTGATCAGACCCGTGAACTTGCAGCACAGCTGCGCGATTCCATTATTCATCATGGTGTCTCACTGGAAGATCTTGCCAGGCGCTATAGCGATGGTCCTACGGCATCCCAGGGTGGAGGCCTGCCCATGGTTTCTGCAACTGATCTGCTTCCCGAATATGCCGCAGCTGCCGCAGCCCTGCAGCCAGGTGAAATTTCCGAAGTGGTGAACACACCTCAGGGATTTCATATCATTCGGTTAAATGAGCGTCAGGGACAAAACATATCCACCCACCATATTCTCATCTCCGTATCTGAAGAGGAACTGGATGAAGATTATGCCATTGACAAACTCACGGCTATTCGTGACAGCATTATGCACCAGGGAAAAAGCTTTGCAAACATGGCAAGAACACATTCAGATGACCGGAACACCGCACCCGCCGGCGGTCGGCTGATCAATCCCCAGACAGGTCAACGACTCATTCCGGTGAATGAACTGGACCCGTCTCTTTACCGCACGGTTCTGCTTCTTGATGAACCCGGTGATATTTCATCTCCGAGATCCTATCAATATGGTGAAGATTCAAAAAGAGCATTTCGCATCGTCAAACTCAATGAGCGCGTCGAGGAGCACCGGGCCAACCTGGATCAGGATTACCAGCTGATACGCAATTTCGCATTGCAGCAAAAAAGCCAGGAAATGCTGGCCGAGTGGGTAATGAACCTTCGTGACGAAATGTTTGTAGAATACCGTATACCGGTTCCCGATTACGACCCCATGGACCTTCCCGATCCGCTGTCTCCAGATGCGCCGGTAGATCAGGATTCTGATATGTACCAGGGAACTAACTGATCAAACAGTCGTTTTTCATTAACCGCTGACCACCCATCACCCATGTCTGATATCAAAGAATTCAGCAAAGTAGAAAAAGCGGAAGCCTTTACAAGAGATTTTTCAGCACTTCGAAAAGAAATCGCAAAAATTGTAGTCGGTCAGGATGACATCGTCGAACAGTTACTGATCAGTCTGTTTTCGCGCGGTCACTGCATCCTCGTCGGTGTACCCGGTCTTGCCAAGACCCTGCTCATTCGCACGCTGTCAAAAAGCCTGAATCTTTCATTCAACAGAATCCAGTTCACGCCGGATCTCATGCCCGGTGACATCACTGGGACCGAAATCATCGAAGAGGATGCAGCTACCGGGAAAAAGGTGTTTCGATTCATTCCCGGACCGCTTTTTGCCAATATCATTCTGGCCGACGAAATCAACCGTACTCCTCCCAAGACGCAGGCTGCCCTTCTGGAGTCGATGCAGGAATATCAAGTGACTGCCGGCGGGGAAAAGCATGATCTCGAAAAACCGTTTTTTGTGCTTGCGACCCAGAACCCCATTGAACAGGAAGGTACCTACCCACTTCCTGAGGCGCAGCTTGACCGTTTCATGTTCAATCTCTGGCTCGACTATCCTGCATTCCAGGAGGAGATGGACATTGTAAGCCAAACAACCGCACCGAATCACGTAGAAGTGCAACCCATACTCAGTGCCAAACAAATCATTTCCTATCAGGATCTCGTCCGGGAAGTGCCCGTACCCGACAGCGTATTGGAATTTGCCGTTCGCCTGGTCTCCAAAACCCGTCCCAATACACAAAATGCACCTGATTTTATCAACAAGTATATGAGTTGGGGCGCCGGACCGCGAGCTTCACAGTATCTGATTATAGGCGGTAAAGCCAGGGCGCTTGCCCAGGGACGTTATAATGTCACGGAAGATGATGTCCGAAATCTGGCCATACCTGTACTGCGGCACCGGATTGTCAACAATTATGCCGCCGAAGCGGAAGGACTTGACACGGTATCACTGATCAGACGACTGCTGGATCATACTTGATAAATTACCGGATATATGGATATCCAATTTGACGGTTTTCAAAACACCATTCCGGTTTTTTGGATTGTAATTCTGACTGCCGGCCTGCTGACCCTCTCTGTGTGGACATACTGGCGGGAAGAGGGACTCTCAAATACATGGCGCCGGCTTCTGACCGGTCTGCGGTCTGTCGCTTTTCTTCTGCTGTTGCTCCTGCTTCTGAATCCCGTCATTTCTCTCAGTGAACAAATCATTGCACCTGTTCGCATTGCACTGCTTCTGGACAATAGCGAGAGTGTCAGCATCGAGAAAGGAGACTACCGTGGAACCGAACACTACCGTGAAGTAATCGCTCATCTCACCCCCGATCGAACCGGGAAGTACGAACATCTCCTGATTGAAACATTCGGATTTGACGCTGAATTTTTTCCTGTCGAATCGCCCGAAGTGCTGCAGATGAATGGAACACGTACAAATATTGATCACGCACTTTCCGAGACATTGGATATGCTGCAGCAGCATGAAGCTGTAATCCTGGTCACTGATGGCATTGTTACCACAGGGCGTAATCCTTCTGCCACTGCCTCCCGGATTCCTGTACCTGTATTTACCGTCGGGATCGGTGACACATCCCGACAAAATGATATTGTAGTGCAACGCATCACACACAATCCCACAGCATCTTTGAACAGCATCGTTACAGTCGAGGCATCCATTCTGAACGACGGATTTCCCGATCAGGATATTCAGGTGCAGCTGATCCGGGATGACACGATTCTTGACGAAAAGACACTTCGGTCCTCGGAATTGCAGTCGGTCCAGCAGGTGCAATTTGAATTGTTGATGGAGGAAGAAGGACTTCAACAGTACCGGATTCATGTTCCGAAGATACCCGGCGAGTGGACGGACGAAAACAACACTCGCTGGTTCTCGATAGATGTACGCGACGACCAATTGCGCATCCTCCACCTGGCATACGAAGTGCATCCCGATGTCGGCAATGTGCGCAGATTTCTTCGTGAAGACAAGCAGGTATTGATTGATAGTCGCACCTGGATAACTCGGGACCGTTATGTAGAAGGCGAACTTCCCGACCGGCCGGATACTCTTGACCTTGTCATTCTGCACGGGTTTCCACATATAGACCTGGATGAGTCCCATGCACGTGAAGTTGCAGACCGTTTTTCTGATAATTCTCTTTTAATCACAAGCGCTGCCGCACAGGATTTCTCCCGACTTTCATCACTGTTTTCGGGTCAGTTGCCTATACGGTTTGAGTCGGGATATGCATGGCACGATGTCCAGTTTGAACTGGCCGCCAACCAGGGCAGTCATGCCATACTCGATTTTGAACAGCCTGAGGATCTACGCCTCTCGCCGACCAAAGGTGGAATCCGGCTGGCTGAAGTTTCTCCAAATGCTACTGTATTGCTGCATACAGTGTATCGGGGCAATCCCACCAACACACCGATGCTCGCTGTTCGCACTATTGGAAACCGTAATATTACCCATCTGAATGGCTATAATTTCTATCGATGGTCACTCAGCACAAGAGAGGAGACACGTGAGTTCTGGGAGAATCTGTTAAACAGCACGGTGAAATGGACAGCAGCGCAGCCGGACGAACAGCTTCTTGAACTTTCACCTTCCGACCCCGTATTTCAGATTGGCGAACCGGTGATCATGAATGGTTTTCTTAGAAATGAGGCCGGCGATCCCGAAGAGAATGCAGTAATTGATATCATCCTGGAAAGTGATGATGACGGCGACAGGCACTACATCATGAGCAATGAGGGGGGTGGGGGGTATCAGCTTGAAATAGGCAATCTTCCAGAGGGGACCTATTCCTACACCGGTGTGGCTAGCCGGAGTGAACGGGAGATTGATTCGCGAAGCGGTCAATTTATTGTCGGTGGCATCAATCGTGAATTTCTTGATACCGTTCGTGATGACGACCTGCTGCGATTCATTGCCCGAACAACCGGTGGTCATTTCTTTACACACGAACAGGCAGCGTCTGTACTGAGCGTGATGGATGAACAAATCGGATTTGAACAACGCACAGAAACCCTATCTCAATCTCTTGCTCTGCACCGTCATCCTTTCTGGTTTATTCTTGTCGTCATACTGTTGACAACGGAGTGGGCTCTACGAAAATATTGGGCACTCAACTGAAGATCATAAAAAAAGCCGGAACCGAACGAATCGGAACCGGCTTTTTTTAAAGCTCGATAAACGCAATCACATTGACTGTGTCACATTTATCGCCTCATTCCAGCCATCAACTTATTTTCTGCTTCTAGCCAGAAGCCAAAGCGCAAAAAATACGATAGCAAGAAGGAGAGCAAGTCCAAACAGAATCAACCATGTGTATGAAGCAGGCTGAGCTTGCAGTTTCCACTCCGTCAACTTCTCGTCAATGGTGTTAAAGTTCTCATAGGTCATGAGATTCGCATCGATCAGGTGCTGCTGCCAGCGAGGTTTTACATCACTGAACCAGAAGTCGGCAAAGCGCTGATAACGTTCAACCTCCTCGTCACTGCCGTTGTCTTCTGCACGGGCAATGGCCTCGTCCAGATACGTGTTCAATGAGGTGTAAAATTCAAGGGAGTTTCTGAATGGTGAAAGCTCAATATTGTTCTGCGCAAAACCATCAGCAAGAGTAGTCCAGGCAGCATCATCAATCAGCATTTCCCATTCGTCGACCTTTTCTACAATGGAATTCAGCCTTTCGCCGCGGCGTGTTTCAGAGACGTAAATCTCTGCAAGGTCATGCCCCATGTTTTCCCACATCCGATTAAATTCAACCTGTACGGCGTACAGTTTGAGGAAATCTTCGGTGCTGAGTTCTGTATGGGTGTTGAGAAACGAGATGTTGTTGTCAACAACCGATTCGATATGGCCAAGCACATTCTGGGCATCGATTTCAAGTACGAGTCCACGACGCTCAGCCGGCGACAGAGACTGCAGATCGACATTTTCGTATGCTACGAAAATGGAATCAACCATCTGGATGATAAATGCATCCCGCTTGTCGAGTTCCTGACGCAGGCGTCGAGCCTGAGCGGCATTGGCGTCACGTGAACGGCGCATTGCAGCAAGCGCATTGTTCAAAGAGTCGGCGCGTTGCTGGTATCTTGTGGCATCAGACGTTAGCTCGGCAATTCGCTCTTCGAGTACCACAACCGTATCACCTTTTTCACTGAGGCGGGCAATTCGTGCACCAGTGGCTTGAGCCAGTTCACGCAGATTGGTCATGCGTGACTGAACCGTCTCGGGATAGAGGACCCGATTCAGCAAGGTCGCATTGTCCCGATATCGGCGTTCCATCTCATTGAGATCTTCCATGAGTTGGTCAACTTCCCCGGTTGTCTGAACAGTTTTTACGGCATCCAGAATTTCTGCATGATCACGATCAAAGTTTTGCTTGATCTGAAAATCAGACTGAAATTGTGCCTGAACCTGCCCGGAAAATCCGACGGCAAGTACGAGGAGTGTTGCCAGTACAGTTTTAATAGTTAGCTTTTCCATTGTTCTTTATACTTGTAGCTTAAAATTTCGGTTTAGTTTGCAAGGCCGTCTTTGGTCAGACGATACTCTACATCGCCATCAACAAGCTGGATGTAGGGAGACCGCTGATTGAACGCCGGGTTGGCCAGACCTGCTCCCGAAACACGGATGATTCTGTGTAGATCCAGGGCACGCTCTTCTGTTTCGAAGACATACACATTATTGTACCCGGGAGCCGTTACAAAGTAGTATCCGTCTCTGCTACGTATAAAGCGCACTTCTTCGGGAAGTGATGCGCCTTCACCGCGCTCCTTGACATTCAGGCGAGTTACGTTAAAGCTGACCCCCATTCGAACGTCCTGAACTACACCATTCTGATCAGGTGATGCAACGGATTCTATCGGCTGGGCGTAATCCACATCAGTTAGGGTTAGAGAGGGGCCGCAGGCAACTGCAACAACAAGCAGCATAGCCGCTGTTATGTTCCCCATTAATCTGAGATGTTTCATTGAGACCATTTTTTTAAGTGTTAATTTTTTGATTGATCTTGTTACGTTTGTTAAAGTTGTTACTGTAAAACCTCTTAAACTTGTGCTAAATAATTATGAGCATGAACATTACCGATGAAAATATCAAAAAAAACAACGCAATAAAACAACCAATTCAAAGATTGTATGCGAATTGACTATAATATCAACTGTTATATGATAACTTTCAACACTTTTTATGTATAAATCCTGTTATATTTTCAACAACGAATGGACAGGAGTTCCCGATTCCAGTTTTGTTTTCCCATTCAAAAACGTCAACTCGAGCACAAAAGAATAGGCAACTACTATACCGCCAAGAGAAGTGATAAGTTCAGAGGCGGCCCTGGCTGAACCACCGGTGGCCATGAGATCATCATGAATGACCACACGGTCTCCTTTTCGAATAGCATCTGAATGCATTTCGAGTTGGTCTGTACCATACTCCAGATCGTATTCAACCGAAATCTTGTCGGCGGGCAGTTTGTTGGGCTTGCGGATCGGCACAAAGCCTGCGTTCAAATCGGTTGCCAGCCGGGTTCCAAAGATAAAACCACGGGACTCAATTCCTGCAATAAGATCTACATTTTGTCCCTCAAAGGGCCGCAAAAGCAACTTTGAGGTAGTAATCAATGCTCTGAAATCCTGCAGTATCGGTGTGATATCCTTGAAAATGATACCTTTTTTGGGAAAATCAGGAACATCCCTGATTTTCTTACGAATCAGTTCGATATCTTTGTCATCAAATAATGACGTTGTCATAATTTCATTCTTTTCTGATAAAGTGCTCATAATAGCAATAATGTTTTTTTTATAAAATATGATCTGACATCATCATTTCATAGAATGAACCGCTTTGCTTTTACATAATCAATCCGAACAATGGCTACTCATGTCTCACATGTTTTTCCGGACATGACACACTACCACTACATGAAACAAGCATTGTCAGAGGCTGATAAAGCAGCTGAATCAGGAGAGATACCAGTGGGTGCTGTCGTGGTGCACAATAACCGGATCATCGGTCGTGGACACAATCAGGTAGAACTGCTTACCGATCCTACCGCCCATGCCGAAATGATAGCACTATCTTCAGCTTTCGGCAGCCTGAATGAAAAATATCTGCAAGAGTGCACCATGTACGTAACTCTGGAACCCTGTCCAATGTGTGCAGGTGCACTGGTATGGGCAAAAATTGGCAGACTTGTCATTGCCGCCCAGGATGAAAAAGCCGGTGCCTGTGGCAGCATATTCAATATTGCACAGCACCCGGTGTTAAATCATCAGATCGAAGTGATTCATGGTGTAATGGAGCAGGAAAGCGAATTGCTGCTCCGCAAGTTTTTCAAGGATCTGCGTTCGAAAAAATGATGATTGCCAAGTCAGACAGGTGGGTATAGCCCCTTATCCCGAATGTATTTCAGAACAGCAGGGTTAAGAATATCCGGATCCGGAAAATGACCTTCCATTAGCGTCCTGCGTATTTCAGTGGAAGAAATATCTCTTGCATTGTGCTCACAATAATGCACGGTAAATGACCCCAGTTCGGAGGGCTTTTCTAACGATATGCCGGGTCTCTCTGCAACAATGAGTTCGGTTTTATGTGAGATTTTTTCAAACTCATACCAGGTGTGAAGCGTTTGGAGCGTATCCCCACCCATGCACAGGTAAAAAGAGCGATCCGGATAACTGGAATTTAAATATCCAAGGGTACGAATGGTGTAATGTGGAGAAGGTATCCAGAACTCAACATCGGAAAGTTGCACATCCTGTCTGTCCTGAAACGCAAGTTCAAGCATATTCCAGCGATCTGTGAACGGTGCCAATTCTACAAGTTGCTTGTGGGGAGGTGAGGGCGTAAGAATGATCCACACGTCATCGATCCATTCACTTGCAATAAATGAGGTAACCATCTCTTCATGACCACGATGGACCGGATTGAAGGTACCAAAGAAAAGTCCAGTACCCATATCTTACCGTTCGGCTGTCGCCCTGGTCACGTCGGCCAATCCGGCGAGTGCACGGTCATAGTAATCTTCGGCACGTTCTCTGTTTTCCCCGCGTGGAAAAATCTGGAGATACTGCTGATATGCTTCAACCGCCAGTTCAAATCTTTCCTGCTGTCTGTCTCGTACACTGTTTTCAGCATAATTAACATATGCCAGTATTTTGTTGACAAGCGACCTCTCTGCGTATATACTCCCGGGATAGCGCTCTACGGTTAGCCCGTAGTAAATGGCTGCTGACCGGTACTCTCGAATGCGCATATACATTTCAGCTGCATTGAACTTCTTTTTGGCCAGTTTGTCGCGCATTTCATCCATGTATTCCTGGGCCTCGGCCGCCAGCTCCGTGCCCGGATATCGGGTTACAAAGAGCTGAAATCGATCAAGTGCATTGTAGGTCTCCGTCTGGTCCAGATTGTACCGCGGACTCAACCTGTAATGGGAATAGGCTTCCATGAATTCGGCCTCTTCGCGTCGCTCATCCCGAGTATAGTTTCTGGAAAAACGGCGAAACTCACTGGCTGCAGTGAGATAGGCACGATTGTGGAAATGGCTCTTGGCCAGATAAAATTGTGCATCGGCAGCGAAATCGGTACCTCTTGCAATGGACAAGACCGTTTCGAATGCCCTTGCAGACTGTGAATAGCGCTCTCGTTCGTAAAGACCCATGGCTTTTTCGAAAGCCACATCGATGGAGTCGCCAGGGCGGATTGTGTGGCTCGATCTGCAACCAGCAGCGACCATAAGAATTAGCAGCAGAATTAGCGTGTTATTTTTTTTCAACATATAAATGTTATGGTTAAACATGGAAAGCCCTAATAATCTCTTACCTTTAACTTGTCAAGCAGCCCTTTTATTTCCTCTTTATACGCTGATTTTTCAAATTGGTCAAGAATCCGCAAGGCTTTGTCATAATGATCGTCAATAGCTTTAATGGCTTCATGGATAACCTCGAGGTCATTATAAATTCGAATGACGTTCAGGATGTCCGATTCATTCGTATCCCTCTTGCCCAGTATTTGTCTCAGAAGCAACCGGTCTGTATCGTCAGCACGCTCCAAGGCAAGAATGGTAAGCCAGGTTTTTTTCCCTTCTGCAATGTCGCCCCCTGCTTTTTTCCCAAACTTTGATGCATCTCCTATGGCATCAAGGAGATCATCCTGGATTTGGAAGGCGAGTCCGGCATGCCGTCCAATCTCACTGCATTGATGGACCATGGAATCATTAACTCCGGCTGTTATGGCTCCAAGTTCCATCGAACAACTGATGAGAGCTGCCGTCTTGGCTCCAATCATTTCCAGATATTCCGACAGTTTTACATCGTCTCTCTGCTCGAAATCCATATCCACAGCCTGGCCGTCGCAAACTGTCTGGACCGCATCCAGAAACCTCTGCATCAATTTGGTATTATAATCGCCCGACAGTCCGGTACGTTTACCCTGGGCAGCAATCTGCTTCATTGCAAGTACAAACATGACATCCCCGGAAAGTATGGCCGTAGCGTCATCCCATTTGACATGCACCGTAGGTTTGCCGCGCCGTGTGGTCGCATTATCCATCATATCGTCGTGTATCAACGTAAAGTTGTGCAGCAATTCTACAGCCAGTGCTGAGGGAAGAGCACCCCTGGGATCAGCACCGCACAGACCGGCGGTGTACAGAAGAAGCATGGGTCGCAGCCTTTTTCCTCCCAGGTCAATGATGTACCGGATCGGATCATAGAGAGAAGCAGGTCTTTCCGGAATAGGAAGGGAGTTTATGGCGGAATCAAGTAAGTTGCCTACCTGTTTGCTGATGTCTTGCAAAGTGGTGCTCTTATGGATTAAAACCTCAATAGGGATATGAGTTGGTTGGTGCCGGGCACAAATATACAAAAAAGAATGCGCATCATCGACTTTGAACGCGACGGAGATGAATCATATCCAGATCGGTCGGACGTTCGCATCCCAAAAGGCACAAAATGGTACGAAAATCTTCTTCCCAGCTTTTGAACAGAGCCTCAAGGCCATCATATCCTCCATTATGAATTGCCTTTACAACGGGCTGGGCTGTAGCCGCAATAACAGCGCCCATGCAAAGACTTTTGGCAATGTCCTCACTCCCCCGAATACCGCCTGATGCTATGAGTTCACATTTACTCTGTACCGCTTCACTTGAAGCCAGTATGCAATCAACGGTCGGTATACCCCAGTCATCGGTGAAATGTCGGTTATCTGACTTGTTTCGAATGTTTTCGACCTTGCCCCAACTGGTTCCACCGGCCCCGGCTACATCAACTGCGGCAACACCACAGTCGATGAGCTGGGATATCACACCTTCTGATAATCCGGCCCCGGTTTCTTTAACGATAACAGGTACCTGAACTTCTTGAACCAGGGAGCGGATGCCTTCACGAATTCCACTGAAACGGCGATCACCGTGTTTCTGACGAAGTTCCTGTAGTGGATTGAGATGAACAATGATGGCGTCAGCCCGGATGGACTCAATCAACAGATCCACCTGCGCTTTTTCAATTCCGTCTGCCAGTTGGGCACCTCCGATATTGGAAGCAATAAAAGCTGAAGGCGCCTCATCCCTTACCACGGAAAAACTTTTCCTGGTGGATGGGTCACCGAGCATGATGCGCTGGCTGCCGACACCAAACGGCAGATTGTATTGCTCGCAAAATGCAGCAATAATGGCATTGACCGGAGTGGCGTCATGATGCCCACCCGTCATGGATGATATAAATAGTGGAAAACTGAACCAGCGATTAAGAAAACGGGTTTCACAAGAGATCTCATCGTAGTCAACTTCCGGAAGGGCATCATGAATAAAATCATAGCGTTCAAAACCGGCGGTTTTTTCATAGCCTGCAAAACCGGTAGTGATTATATCCAGATGATCTTTCTTGCGTTTGCCAATTTCATCCATACCTGCAGGTGGTTAATGCCTGGTTATTGAAGTTACCGGTACGCGTGAATCCCGGCGGATAACCATTTCTGTTTACGATTCAGGACTGGTTTTTTCGGGGGGAAGCGCGCCATACCGGTACAAAGGAACATGCCTCCCCATACATCAATCGCTCTACATAAGGTAAGAGTTTTTGGGTAGCATATAAATAGACTGACGGTGGCACTTCAATTTCCGCACACCCCTTCAACAAAACCCGCTTGCCGTCATACCTGGACCAGTCTTCGTCATCCATTTTATTGCGAAAACGTTCGAAAGCGACGTCATCCGGACTTCCGTAAACTGTGTCGGCTGCATATCTTCGCGCGTGCACCGCAACCAGCATGTAAGCCCAGGAGGCAATAATGGCATCCGTAGAGCAGTATACAGCGAGCACCTTTCCGGAGTAGCTGCTCCAGTCATGTTGCTCGAGCGCCTGTCTGAACTCCTTCTCCTTGAGAATCAACTCCATGTGCAGATAATCTTTTAAATCGAATGGTACAATTTCTTTCGGGGAGTACCATTGCTGAAGATCCAGGGTGATCAGACCCGATCTGGCTACCTTGTTATCGATTATGGACTGTTTTTGGGCCATGTTGCTGTACTTGCATGATCTTATTCAAAAGTAAATGATGCGGCACAATACACTCAATTCTTCCGGGATGAGTACGGAAACAGGGCTGTTGTACCGAATAATCACTGGTATCCGGCATGTAATGTTCGGGGATTAAAAAAATCACACCGAAAATGATTCACCGCAGGAACAGGTTCTGCTGGCATTCGGATTGGAGAAATGAAAACCTTTCCCCTGCAGACCGTCAGAGTAGTCAAGTTGTGTACCGGCCAGGTAAAGGAAGCTTCGCATATCAATAACCACTTTAATTCCATTGATTTCAAATTCCTGGTCTTTACTGTCCCCGGATGTCCCCTTCCTGTCAAAATCAAGTTTGTAAGAAAGTCCGGAGCATCCACCACCGACGACACCGATGCGTAAAACAGACTCCTCACCTGCTCCTTCATCACGCCGGATTTCGTGTATCCGTTCAAGGGCTTTATCTGTAATATTTATTGCTGCCATATGCTGCTGATACAATGGTTAATTTCCATATTTACAAATGGAAAATCATGTAGCGTTTTGGAGAGACAATTTTAAAAAATTTGTTTAAACCGACTCAATCCTGATATTTGGATCGATGCGTTTGGCCATGCTTTCTATTGCATAAAGTGTTCCCGTTGTAGCTGTGGGACAGGTACCGCAGGCACCCTGGTAATGTACCTTCAGTACATCGTTTTTAAGGCTAATCACTTTCAGACCGCCACCGTCAGCCAAAAGATACGGACGCACCTGCTCATCCAGCATTTTATTGATTTCAACAAGGCGTGGATCTTCGGATTGCCGGGCCTCCTCACTGACATGGATATTGGGGTCGTCTGAATCAAGCTGCTCAACTGCCTCGGCTTCACGAATAGGTGGTGCCAGCTGACGCAGCAATGTGTTCCAGTCAATTCCCCCGTCCTGTGTGATGGTAACATACCTGTCAACATAGTAGACCGATATAACATGGGGTATCTCGAAGAGCTCTGATGCAAAAGGATCCGCTGTGGCCTCATCGGGCGACTCATAAGACCGGGTAACACCTTGTGATATGGGCTCCCGGAGTACAAACCTCATGGCATCCGGATTGGGTGTTCGTTCGATTTCAGCAATTTTCGGCATAACTTGTTTATTTTCGGTGTTCTGTTCAGGATGTTAAACGTTCAGCATATCATTGTAGTGCCGGATCTATTCGGTGGTGACTTTTTCTTTTCCTTTGATGGCAGCGTGCAGCGTATGCCAGCACAATGTTGCACATTTCACACGAGCGGGCAGGTTTCTGACGCCGTAGAATATCTTCAGACGCCCCAGGTCGTTGGGATCATTTTCAGGATCAAGCTTACCCTGAGCCATATCATGAAACTGATGGAACAGTTTTTCAATTTCATCGATATGCTTCCCTTTTACGAATGTGGTCATCATGGAAGCGGAAGCTTTGGAAATAGCACATCCATCACCAATAAAGCTGATATCCGTCACAATATTATGCTCATCAATATTGAGAAAAACTTTGTACTTGTCACCGCAAAGTGGATTATAGCCCAAAGACTCGAAATCAGCAGGATCCAGAACACGAAAATTTCGCGGTGTTTTGTTGTGATCCAGCACGACCTGCTGATACAGTTGGCTTAGCTTGTCATCCATAAACAGGTAATCGGGTTGCTTCCATTGCGGATTGTCTGGTTAGATAATTCCAAGTGTTATCTGAAAATTTCGGTTGCCTTGTGCAATGCCGTCACAAGCTGATCGATCTCCTCTTTCCGGTTGTACATCGCCATGGAGGCACGCGTGGTGGCCACAATACCCAACCGTTCCATCAGTGGCTGAGTGCAGTGATGGCCTGTCCGCACCGCAACGCCTTCCAGGTCGAGAACGGTTCCGATGTCATGAGGATGAATGCCATCTACCACAAACGAAATGACCGAGGATTTCTCTGGTGATGTGCCAATGATGCGCAAGCCATCGATAGCCTGGAGCTTCTCTGTGGCATACATCAACAACTCCTGTTCTTTGTGATGGATCGCGTCGTATCCGACTGTCTTGATGTAGTTGGCAGCCTTGCCCATCCCGATTGCACCGGCGATATGGGGGGTGCCTGCCTCGAATTTGTAAGGCAGATCGTTATAGATCACCTCATCAAATGAGACACTTAAAATCATGTCACCTCCGCCTCGCCATGGCGGCATCTTCTCCATCAATTCCTGCTTTCCGTAAAGAATACCGATTCCGGTCGGCCCGTACATTTTGTGGCCGGATGTAACGAAGAAGTCACAATCGATCTGCTGAACATCCACCTTCAGATGCGAAACAGCTTGTGCTCCATCCACCAGAACTGCGACATCATGGGCCCGTGCAATGCGGGTCATCTCATCAACCGGATTAATAGTACCCAGCGTGTTCGAAACATATACAATGCCTACAAGTTTTGTACGGTTGCTGAACATGGAAGCGTACGCATCAAGATCGAGCACACCTTCATCACTGATGGGAATGACCTTCAGCACGGCACCCTTTTCGTCACAAAGCATACGCCAGGGGACGATATTTGAGTGGTGCTCCATGGTGCTGATGATGATCTCATCCCCCTCGCCAATATTGGCACGACCCCAGGATTGCATTACCAGATTAATCGCATCGGTTGCCCCGGAAGTGAAGATGATCTCTTTTGCGCTTCCGGCATTGATCAGCTCCCTGATATCTTCCCGCGCCTGTTCCATGGCAGAAGTTGCCTCCTGGCTAAGCAGGTGAACTCCGCGGTGGACATTGGCGTGATACCGGCTGTGGTAATCCGTGTAGGCATGCATCACCACATCCGGCATCTGGCTGGATGCCGCATTATCAAGGAAGGCAAGCGGTTTGCCGTGGACTTTCCTGGCTAGTATCGGAAAATCCTCGCGGCACCGCTCGATATCTGTTCTTTCGGCTTTATCCTTATTCACGGCTTTCAGGGATTCTTGCAGATCGGCCATCAGGCGAGTTCCTTTATCGATTTACTTTCGCGAGTAAACTTTTCCACCTCTTTGCTGAGCCTTTTCTGGATGGAAGCAACCGGAATCGACTCGATCACATCGAGTGCAAATCCATAGGTTAGAATTTCACGGGTTTGTGCATCCTGAAGGCCTCTGGTTTTCAGGTAGAACACTTCCTCCGGGTTCAGCTGGCCAATGGTGGCACCGTGGCTGCAGGAGACATCGTCAGCAAAAATTTCCAGCTGCGGTTTGGCATAAGCCGTACCGGAGTTTGAAAGCTGCAGATTGCGGTTCTCCTGGAATGCATCGGTCTTCTGGGCGTCCTGGCGAACAAATATCTTGCCGTTAAATACAGATGTTCCGTTTCCGTCAATGATGCACTTGTGAAGCTGATGACTGGTGCAATTGGGCATGGTGTGGTCCATGACACTGTGGGTGTCGGAAAGCTGTTCACCGTTCACCATTACCAGTCCGTCAAGTGTTGCGTGTGTGTTTTCATCCGTCAGCACTGCCTTCACATCACTTCGGGAGAGCTGCGAACCCAGTTGGACGGCATAGGATTTATAATCACTGTCGCGACTGATATCGGCAGCCAGACGCGATATATGATAGGCCTGCCTGCTGTCACGCTGCAGTTTCACATGAGTCATGTGGGAGTTTTCAGCCAGCTTGATCTCCGATACCGGACAGTTAAAGTAGACATTACTGCCCATACCGATATGATCTTCCACAACTGTCATCTCACTGAATTGATCACCAACGACAAGGCATCGCGGGGCCATCACGTACTGCTCCGCCTCTTCTGTATTGATGAAAAGCAGCTGGATCGGATCGGCAATCTTGACGCCTTTTGGAACATAAATAAATGCCCCGTCACGAAAAACAGCCGTATTCAAGGGAACGAACGGATCATCCTCCCATTTGGCCAGCTCGCCAAGGTTTTCTATGGCAATTTCATTCCCATCGCGCAGAACATCTGCCAGGTTGGCAACGATGACACCATCGGGAAGCCGGTCTGTCTTTGACAGTGCTTCACTGAACACCCCGTTTATAAAAGTCAGATGATGGTGTTCCGCCTCGGGATAGATGTATCCGATGGCATCCTTCGGCAGATTTGGTGATGGAATGCTCGCTGCAGGCACAAACGATTCTTTATTCAGCGATTTGAGTGAACAGTACTTCCACTCTTCATGCCGTGTGGTGGGAAGCTCTTTTCCGGTAATCTCCCGTGCTGCTTCGCTCTGGAGTCCGGCAACCTTCTCATGAGCAGACTTTGCTGCGTCAAAACGGTCCAGCAGACGATCCAGAAAGAGCGTTTCTTTTGCATTGTCTGTCATTACTTCGCCTCTCCGTTTACTTCCGTATTTGCAGTCACCCATTCATAACCGTGCTCTTCAAGTTCAAGAGCAAGCTCCTTGCCGCCCGACTTCTGGATGCGGCCGTTAACGAGCACATGGACAAAGTCCGGGGTGATATAGTTGAGAATGCGTTGGTAATGGGTGACCAGCATGATAGCATTGTCTTTTCCGGCAAGCTTGTTGATACCCCCGGATACGATCCTCAGGGCATCAATGTCAAGTCCGGAGTCCGTCTCATCCAGCAGGGCAAGCTTTGGATTCAGCACGGCCATCTGCAGGATTTCGTTGCGCTTTTTCTCGCCACCGGAAAATCCGGCGTTGACATTGCGATCCAGAAACTTGGCATCCATTTCCACGAGATTGAGCTTGTCCACGATGTAGTCCTCGAACTCCAGGGGATCAAGAGGGTCAAGTCCTTTTTCCTTGCGGATCTCATTATATGCCTCACGCATGAGCATCGAGTTGCTCACACCGGGAATTTCGACCGGGTACTGAAATGCCATGAAGATACCCCTGCGCGCACGTTCATCAGGTTCCATCTCTGCCAGATCTTCTCCCTCATATATGATCTCACCTTTGGTGACCTCGTATGATGGATGACCGGCAACAATCTTGGCAAGCGTGCTTTTTCCGCTGCCGTTGGGTCCCATGATGGCGTGAACTTCACCCGCCTTGATTTCAAGATCAATTCCTTTCAGGATTTCGTTTCCTTCCACTTCGGCGTGGAGATTTTTGATTGTCAGCATGTACGTTCTATTATTCGTTTGGTAAGTCGTTATCAGTTAAAAAAAATTAGTGCGAGGTTGCAGCTTATCCGACACTGCCCTCAAGCTTGATGCCGAGAAGTTTGATGGCCTCAACAGCAAACTCCATAGGCAGCTCCTTGAACACCTCCTTGCAGAAGCCATTGATGATCAGGGAAACGGCATCTTCCTCGTCGAGACCTCGTTGCTGCAGATAGAATATCTGATCTTCGCCAATTTTTGATGTGGTGGCTTC
>SKXL01000072.1 GCA_007128425.1 Balneolales bacterium
CATGCATCGCTCCGGTAACCTTGTGCTTGTCCATTCCCATGATGAATCTGCTGACCGGCATCATGCCCAGGTGATTTCGATCCGGGGTGATATTCTTGCTGAA
Source organism: Balneolales bacterium (assembly GCA_007128425.1). Lineage (GTDB taxonomy): Bacteria > Bacteroidota > Rhodothermia > Balneolales > Natronogracilivirgulaceae > SKNL01. The sequence goes on from SKXL01000072.1 coordinate 104, forward strand.
ATAGATTATGAGGATAACGAGATTGAAGGTGTCGAGTTGAGTGACTGTGGCCGTTATGTGACCGCGATGGCTGCAGGAAGGGCGATGGTACATGACGTGACAACCGGCGAACGGCTGGGCAGTGCGAGCTTTCGCGAACGGATTCTCACCGCATCCTACATGCCCGATGGCAATCTGGCAGTGCTTACTGGTACCCGGAGGGGCAGGGAACTTCGTGAGCTTCGCATGCACATCATCGATATCGATCAGCGGCGCGTAGTCCGTGAAGAGACAGCTCTTACCGTTCACACCACCGACTACTTCCTCCTGTCACTGAGGTACGATGGCGATGCGACCTACAGGTTGCTCGGTGTAAACAGGGAGCTGATTATCAGACACACACTGTAATCACCCTGTCACTGGCGGTCAATTGCGGGATTCTTCAGGAAAGTTTTCCGTTGAGGCGCCGTTCTCGGCCTTGTCATCCACTTTCTGATCCCCTTTTTCCGGAACCTTCCAGTCAAATGACAGTCCGTCACGCGATTGATTCATTTTGATGCGGATAATCGAACCTTCTGCCTTTGATGCTCCGAGAATTTCTTCAGCCAGAGGATCCTCCACATACTTTTGAATGGCTCGCTTGAGTGGGCGCGCCCCGAATTTTTGATCAAAGCCCTTGTCAGAGAGAAACTCCTTGGCTCCCTTGGTGATTTCCACTTTGTAGCCAAGGTTTTCAATTCTGGCGAACAGTTCTTCAGCCATATTGTCGATGATCTTGAAGATATCTGATTTCTCGAGTGGCTTGAAGACAATCACGTCATCCACACGATTCAGGAACTCGGGGTTGAATACCTTGTTGAGTGCATCCTGAATGGTTGCCTTCATCTTGGCATAATCGAAGGTCGCCTCCGAATTGGAAAAGCCGATACCCCGGCCAAGATTCTTGATGTCACGCGCTCCGATATTGGAGGTCATGATGATAATGGTGTTCCTGAAATCGACTTTTCTTCCGAGGCTGTCGGTCAGAATGCCGTCATCGAGCACCTGCAGCAGAAGATTGAATACGTCCGGATGCGCCTTCTCGATCTCGTCAAGCAGAACCACACTGTAGGGTTTGCGGCGCACTTTTTCGGTGAGAATGCCGCCCTCCTCGTAACCGACGTATCCCGGAGGTGCACCGACAAGACGTGACACGGAGAATTTCTCCATGTATTCACTCATATCGATCCGAATCAGCGCGTCGGTAGAGTCAAAGAGGTATTTTGACATCACTTTTGCAAGCTCGGTTTTACCGACTCCGGTGGGTCCCAGAAAGATAAACGAACCGATCGGTCGGAATGGATCTTTCAAGCCGGCCCGCGTGCGTTGAATGGCCTTGCTAAGCTTGAGGATGGCTTCGTCCTGACCAATGACATTGGTTGCGAGTTCCTCTTTCATCTTGAGCAGCTTCTGACCTTCGCTTTGCGCGATCTTGTTGACAGGAATGCCGGTGATCATGGCGATTACCGTAGCCACATCAGATTCGTCAACATCGTGAATGATCTTTTCACATTCCTTTTCCCATGCCCGCTGCTCTTTCTCAAGTTCATCTATAAGCTGCTTTTCCCTGTCGCGCAACCTCGCAGCATCTTCAAACCGTTGCTTTTTGACCATGTTGTTTTTTTCAGCGCTGGTGAGTTCAATCTCCTCCTCCAGCTTCACAATGTGATCCGGCACGGTTATGTTCGATAGATGCACACGTGCACCTGCCTCATCAAGCGCATCGATGGCCTTGTCTGGTAAAAAGCGATCGGTGATGTAACGGTCGCTTATGGTAACACACGCCCGGATAGCCTCTTCGGAGTAGCGCACATTATGGTGCTTCTCGTATTTTCCTTTAATCTGGTTGAGGATGGTGATGGTCTCCTCTGGTGATGTGGCATCGACCATGATTTTCTGGAACCGACGCTCGAGGGCACCATCTTTTTCAATGTATTGCCGATACTCATTGAGCGTTGTGGCTCCGATAGCCTGTACATCACCGCGTGCCAGAGCGGGTTTCAGCATGTTGGATGCATCCAGCGAACCGCTTGCGCCGCCCGCACCGACGATAGTGTGAAGCTCATCAATAAACAGAATGATATCCGGAGTTTTTTCCAGTTCGTTCATCACGGCCTTCATGCGCTCTTCGAACTGTCCACGGTATTTCGTTCCGGCTACGAGTGCAGCAAGATCAAGCGCGACCACACGCTTGTCATACAAAACGCGCGAGACTTTTCGCTTGATGATCCGCAAGGCGAGACCCTCTGCAATGGCTGTCTTTCCCACTCCGGGTTCGCCGATCAAAACCGGATTGTTTTTTTTGCGCCGGCTAAGAACCTGGGCAACACGCTCTATCTCTTTCTCCCGGCCAACAATAGGATCAAGCTTGTCTTCTTCCGCCAGCTTGGTGAGATCCCGGCCAAAATTGTCAAGTACTGGGGTCTTGGTCTTTTCCATTTTTCGTTCTCTAGCACTACCGGATGATGATTTGGGGTTACGGGATGAGGGTGTCTCTCCAGCCTGTGTCTGGGAAATGTCTGATTTGGGAGCCTGGCCTGATACAATCAGATCAAGATCTTCCCTCACAGCGTCGTATGTTATATTAAACTGATGCAGGATCTGTGCGGCAATGTTTTCATCGTCACGCAGCAACGATAAAAGCAGATGTTCCGTGCCAATGGTATCGCTCTTGTACAGCTTGGCTTCCAGATAGGTGATGCGAAGCACTTTTTCGGCCTGCTTGGTGAGGGGAATGTTGCCGACCGTCACGGCCGCCCCCGTGCCGCGTACCGTCTCCTCAATGGTTTTCTTAAGTTTGTACAAATCACAGCGCAGATTCTTCAGTATTTTGATGGCAACACCATCACCAAGCCTGAGAATACCTAAAATAAGATGCTCTGTTCCGATATAATCATGACCCAGCCGCAGCGCTTCTTCCCGGCTGAACTGGATTACATCACGAACTCTGTTTGAGAAATTTCCTTCCATACAAAAATTATCAGGGTCAAATCTTGGTCGGTATGCTGAATGCGCTGATCTGTTTCGGATACTGCAAGCAACATGGAGACGAATCCGCACAGGTTACAATAACCACCGCAGTCCTGTTAGCGTTCGAAACCAGTAACGAATGTAGGTCTGGCTTAGTGTAAATGCAAGTCCGGCCCAAACAAATTTTCATTCAAATTATATTGAATCGGCCAGCAACGCAATAAGGAAATATTGGCAAAAAGGATGTGACCGTTCGGAATTAAAACAGCGGCTTGCCTGTCATCTCTTCAGGTTGAGATAATCCCATCAATTTCAGGAGCGAGGGGGCTACATCCGCCAGAATTCCGTCTTTGGCAGATGTCACAGCCGGTTCATTGACCACAATGAAAGGTACATTGGCAGTGGTATGAGCGGTATGCGGGCTGCCATCCTTCTCTTTCATTTTGTCGGCATTGCCATGGTCGGAGATGACGATCGTCTTGTAGCCCTTGTCATTGGCCATTTCAATTACCCGTTTGAGGCACTGGTCTACGGTTTCCACCGCTTTGACCGTGGCTTCGAAATCGCCTGTGTGGCCTACCATGTCCGGATTGGCATAGTTCAGAATGATCATGTCATAGATATCCTGCTGAATGAACGCAACCAGCTCGTCAGTCAGCTCGGGTGCGCTCATTTCCGGTTGATGATCATAGGTGGGCACTTTCGGACTTGGAACCATCTTCCGGTCTTCTCCCTTGTTCGGTTCTTCCACACCCCCATTAAAAAAATAGGTGACATGCGGATACTTCTCGGTCTCCGCCATGCGGAGCTGGCGCAAGCCACGTGCGGCAACAACTTCACCCAATGTGTTTCTCATGGAAAGGGGAGGATAAGCCACGTGTACGTTGTTGAAACGCTTGTCGTACTGCGTGAATGACACATAATGAAGATGCCGATCTTTCTCTGTTTCAAATCCGTCAAAACCGGGATCCGTAAGTGCTGATGTGATCTGGCGTGCACGGTCGCCCCGGATGTTGTAAAAAATCACGGGATCACCTTTCTGAAGGCGGGATTCCGGGTTTTGATCCAACAGAATGGGTTTGATGAACTCATCGGTTACGCCGTCATCATATGATTTTTTCACGGCGGCCTGAGGATCATTGGAAGCGTGTCCCTTGCCCCTGACCAGAAGGTCGTAAGCCAACCGGGTGCGTTCCCATCGTCTGTCCCGGTCCATGGCATAATACCGTCCCACAATCGATGCCAGTTTGCCGGTACCAATCCTGGCGGCCTGCTCCTGGAATTCGGCTACATAACGCGCTCCACCGTGGGGAGATGTATCGCGACCGTCTGTAAAGGCATGGACAAATACGTTATCAATGCCCTGTTCTTTGAAAAAAGAGAGCAGGGCGAATACGTGATTGTTGTGGCTGTGGACCCCGCCGTCGGAAAAAAGGCCCATTACATGCACTTTACCAGATTTTTTCGCCTGTTCTGCTGCATCCAGCAAGACCTTGTTGGAGGAAAAACCACCCTCCTCAATATCCTTGTTTACCCGGGTAAGTTCCTGCCAGACGATTCTGCCGGCACCAATATTCAAGTGTCCAACCTCCGAGTTGCCAAACTGACCGTCAGGAAGGCCAACATCCATTCCGGATGCACTCAGTTTTGAATGGGGACAGCGCTCAAAAAGCGAATCGATGAAAGGGGTTTTTGCTTTTTTGATGGCACTGACCGAGTCATCCTCGGGAATGCCATAACCGTCGAGAATTGCAAGGAGGGCTTTGGCCATGGGAAAGTTGGATTTGCGTCAGCTGCGGGACAGTCACACCCGGCCGACATTATGAATACTTTTTAATGTTCAGATAACGGCGTGAAACGCTATACTGTAATGATACAGGTGGCATAACCGGTGATCACGGGCGGCCTGCAACTGCCTGATGTTTCCGAAATTCAAATCGAAGCAATCGGCAAAGGATGCAGGGCATGCAAGTGGAGCTATGCTCCAGGTGTTGTTACCCGAGGTTGTTTACATGTTTGACCAGGGAAGACTTGCGGTTTGCGGCCGTATTCTTGTGAACAAGGCCTTTGCACGTCATTCTGTCAATGTAGGATACCGCATCATTAAGCAGTGCTTCTGCCTGCTCCTTTTCCTGAGACTCCATCACTCTGCGGGTTAGCGTGCGCATTTTGGAGCGCTTTTCCCGGTTTGCCAGTCGCCGTTTGATGGATTGGCGTGCTCGTTTTTCAGCTGATTTGTGTTGAGGCATAATTTATAGCAAAAAAAAACATTCAATGGTGCGTGTTATAAAATCAGAATAGAAACCAAATTTATGATTTAATAAGACTTTTTACAAGAAAATTTTGCAAAAAAATGATTTAAGGCATAAATTACTCAACATTTTGAAAAATGCAGTAGCAGGTTAATGGAACGGATAATTGATCGTAGTAATTGATGGTCCGGCAGGAGCCGGAAAAAGTACAACAGCCAGGGAAATTGCGCGTCGCACCGGTTTTGATTATGTGGATAGCGGCGCAATGTATCGTGGGTTTACGTACCTCTATCGCTTGCACGGTTTTGATCGTTCCAGTCTCCTGAAAAAACTGGCTGACCACAGACTTCGATTCGAATTTCATGTCACTGATGCCCGGGCATTTCATGGTGACAGGGAGATTACGGATGAGATCAGGTCAGACAGCGTGAATGAACGCGTAAGTGAAGTGGCGGCCATGGCCGAAGTTAGAGAAGCCGTGCGCCATATGCTGCGTAAGGTTTCGAAGAACCGTAACGTCGTACTGGAAGGCAGGGATCTGGGTACTGTGGTGTTTCCGGATGCCGACTTCAAGTTCTTTCTCACAGCTGATCCGACGGCGCGAGCCCGCCGCAGATATGAAGAGCGCATAGGCAGGGGTGAAACGCAGGTTTCCCTCGAAGATGTACGCAGAAATGTGGAAAAACGGGATCATATTGATTCCACAAGGGATATCGCACCTTTGAAGAAAGCAGATGATGCCGTGGAAATCGACTCCACGTTTTTAACATTTGAAGAGCAGGTTACACGAATTCTCGAACATATTCGTAATACACCTGAAGCACATAATATGACGTTTACCAGAATATAGTCAACATTAACCATAATCCCCTGAACGGAATATCGATCAGGTGGCTAACTGAAACAAAGGATATCTAAATGACCGATGAAGTAAAGAAAGACCTCGAAAAAGAAGAACCGACCGAACAGACAGCAATTGCATCCGAACAGAAAGAAGACAAGAAGCGGGAGGATATCGCAGAAAAAAGTACTGCTTCTGAACAGAAAAAAAGCCAAACCGAAGACAAAGCCGATGAAAAGGATGCTGGAAAAGTTGCTGAGAAGACCGATGAAGCGGCAGCGGAAAAGGTGGAGGATGCAGCAGAAGAGGCGAAATCATCAACAGAAGAACCCACTGTAAAAGAGGAAAAGGGAGCAGCAGAGGCAGGAGAAACCGAAGCCGGTGGTGGTGCCGTTCAGGAGCCGGAAAAAGAGGATTCCGACACGGAAGCAAAAACAGAAGAAGCGTACGTGCTGCCGACATTTACAGGTGAAGTCGGTGAAAAAGTGTATAGAATGGAAGAGCTGGAAGAAGCTTCCGAAGAATATGACGACGACCAGTTCAATCAGATGGTCAAAATGTATGAAGGCACTCTTACCGCATTCACGGAGAAAGAGATCGTTACCGGTCGTGTGCTTTCGATGGATGAAAAGTATGTTATTGTTGATATTGGTTTCAAATCGGAGGGCATTGTTCCTCTTAACGAATTCAAGAATCCCGATCAACTAAATATCGGTGATGAAGTCGAAGTTTTTCTTGACAAAGTTGAAGACCGGGACGGGCAGCTTGTCCTCTCCCGCCGCAAGGCCGACTCCCTTCGTGTCTGGCAGGATATTGAAGATGCACACAACTCCGAGAAAATCATCGAAGGATACATCAAACGCCGGATCAAGGGCGGAATGGTCGTGGATATCCACGGTATTGATGCCTTCCTCCCGGGTTCACAGATCGATGTGCGACCGGTTCGCGACTTCGATGCCTATGTCGGCAAAACCATGGAATTCATGGTAGTCAAACTCAACATGTCCAGTGAAAACGTGGTCGTTTCACACCGCGCATTGGTGGAGTCGGATCTGGAAGAACAGCGCGAACAGATCCTGGCCAGTATGGAATCCGGACAAATCCTCGAAGGAGTGGTCAAAAACATTACCGACTTCGGTGTCTTTATCGACCTGGGTGGTGTGGACGGACTCCTTCACATCACCGACCTCTCCTGGGGCCGGGTAGAGCATCCTTCCGAAATCGTCAGGCTGGACCAGCGCCTGAATGTTGTGGTTCTTGAATTTGATGAGGACCGTAAACGCATATCACTGGGACTCAAACAGCTTCAACCCCATCCGTGGGATGAAATCGATGCCAAGTACCCCGAAAAAGTCCAAGTGCAGGGCAAGGTGGTTTCTATCGCAGATTATGGTGCTTTCATTGAGCTGGAGAAAGGCGTGGAAGGGCTGGTGCACATCAGTGAAATGTCCTGGACACAGCACATCAAGCATCCGTCTCAACTGGTGGAAAAGAACCAGGTCATCGAATGCGTCGTACTCAACATCAATAAAGATGAGCGCAAGGTTTCTCTTGGCGTTAAACAGCTTCAATCCGATCCGTGGGAGGACCTTCTCGAACGTTATCCGGTGGGATCAAAGCACAAGGGCGTGGTTCGAAATCTTACCAACTTCGGTGTATTTGTGGAGCTTGAACCCGGCATTGACGGCCTTGTGCACATTTCAGATATGAGCTGGACCGACAAGGTTCATCACCCCAGTGAAATAGTAAACAAGGGGGATGAACTGGAGGTGGTCATCCTCTCGATTGACTTTGACAACCGTCGGATTTCTCTCGGTCACAAACAGATTGACGAGAATCCGTGGGAGAAATATGCGACCGAATATGCCGTTGGAAACGAGACCGAAGCGGTTGTGACCCGTGTGACTGACAAGGGAGTGTTCGCCAAGCTGCCCCTGGGTGTTGAAGCCTATATGCCCGCAAGGGAATCTGAACATGGGGACAACCTGGCAGAGTCTTACAAGGAAGACGACAAGTTGAACGTGGTTGTCATTGACTTTGATGAGAACGGAAAAAGTATTGTCATAAGCCAGAATAAGGTTGGCAAAATGGACAAGAAAAAAGAAACGGCTTCCAAAAAGAAAGAACAGAAGGAGGCAACTTCCTCATCTTCCGGTGCGCTGACCCTCGGCGAGATGTCCGGTTTGCAGGATCTGAAGGCAAAGCTTCAGAAAAGGGAAGATGACGCTAAGGAGAACGAGAAAAAGAATGATGACAAGGAAAGCTGATTTTCTGCGTTAATTTGTTGATGTATTCTGCTCACGGAGGCATGAGACTTATCATGCCTCCTATCCTTTTTTTACAGAGACAGCGATAACCTTTGGAAGATAATGACGACCAAAATGCCGGATGCCGCAACGGCATCTGAAACCCTTGACTATCTGAAAGAAACACTGCGGAACATTGTTCCGGAGAGCGAACTGATTCTGAAAGCTGAGATTGCCTACGAAATCAACAGACTGAAAAAAGAGAAGAACGCAGTTATCCTGGGTCATAATTATATGGAACCGGCTCTTTTTTACAGTATTCCTGATCATGTCGGGGACTCACTCGGGCTTGCGCGTATTGCAGCTGAAACCAGCGCTGATCGCATCGTATTTTGTGGTGTGCGCTTCATGGCGGAAACGGCTAAAATCCTTAATCCTGACCGGATGGTGCTGCTGCCTGCAAAAGTGGCCGGATGTTCACTCGCAGCCAGCATAACGGCACAGGACGTCAGGGATTTGAAAGCCAGATACCCCGGCATTCCGGTTGTAACCTATATCAATACCTATGCCGATGTAAAGGCAGAAACAGATGTATGTTGCACGTCCAGCAATGCATCAGAAATTGTAAGAAAACTTGACAGCGATTCGGTTATTTGTCTGCCTGATGAATTTCTTGCGAAAAATATTGCCAGGGAAACCGGGAAAAATGTGATTTTTCCCGGTAGTGATCGAACCGGCAGAGATGATATGATTATCTGGGACGGACGATGCGAGGTGCACGATAAGTTTACTGTAGAGGATATTCAGAACGCACGCCGCCAGTTTCCTGATACCGTAGTAGTCGCCCATCCGGAATGCGCTCCGGAAGTAGTGGAGGCGGCAGACTATAGCGGCTCAACTACTTCCATGACTCGGTTTGTCCGTGAATCTGATGCCAAAAGATTTCTGATTCTGACGGAGTGTGCTATGGGTGATAATATCGCCGCCGAAAACCCGGATAAAGAGATGCTCCGAATGTGCAGTATACGCTGTCCGCATATGAATGAAATTACTCTTGAAGATACGCTTGCCTGCCTGAGGCAGGACATCTATCAAATCGATGTACCGGAGCATATCCGAATCAGAGCCAGACGCTCATTAGACCGTATGCTTGAACTAAGTTGAGTATCGAAATGAAGATATAAAAAAAGCCCTCATTGATTCCAATGAGGGCTTTTTTTATATCAAACCTGTTGTCTATCTGAAAGCTGGTTCTGCCGTTTTATTTCTCTTTGTAGAAAAAAACTTTTCCATTAACAGTGTCTTTGCCGCTTTTGATTCTGGCACCTGTTTCCCGATTGTATGTGTATACAACGTTTCTCATTGAATTCAGTTCTTTTTCATTTGAAAAAGTAACTTCCAGTGCATCACCACCTGCTTCGAGTTTATTCAAAGACTCAATTAGTGGTCGAAACTTGGAAGAGCTTTTTTTGGTAATACGAACATCTGAGCGAGGAACAAATTTTAATTTCATTTCAATTTAAATTTATGTGTTTATAACGTCTTCAAGAAGGTTTAATTCAATTTAGTTATTTATTCACATAAATGTCAACGATATCACAGTGAATATATTATGGGACCTGAATATTTTTTAGTAGTATCTCTATAATATCTTCTGTTTTTATTTCTTCAGCTTCTGCTTCGTAAGTAAGTACAATCCTGTGACGTAAAATATCATATGCAACCGCTCGAATGTCTTCCGGCGTAACATAGGCCCTGTGTTTTGTAAATGCATGTGCACGTGAGGCAAGGTTTAAATTAATCGTACCTCTTGGTGAAGCACCATAATCAATAAGTCCTTCAATTTTATTTATGTTATACCGTGCGGGATATCGTGTCGCCATGATGAGATCTACAATGTATTGTTCAACCTTTTCATCCATATAGATGTCATTCAGAACTTTTCTTGCTTCCAGAATGGTGAAGGGACTTACTACCGGATTCAGTGATTGCGGCTTGATCGTTCTGGCCATTCTTCTCATGATAGCCATCTCCTCCTCGTCGGAAGGGTAATCGATGTTGATTTTCATCATGAATCGGTCAACCTGTGCCTCCGGAAGAGGGTAGGTTCCCTCCTGCTCTACCGGGTTTTGTGTTGCCAGTACAAGAAAGGGATCGTCAAGTTTGAATGTCTCTTCACCGATCGTGACCTGACGCTCCTGCATGGATTCAAGCAGCGCACTTTGGACTTTTGCAGGAGACCGGTTGATTTCATCCGCAAGAATGATGTTTGAAAAAACAGGACCTTTTTTAACCGTGAATTCACCCGTTTTCTGATTGAAGATCAGCGTGCCAATAAGATCGGCAGGCAGCAGGTCGGGAGTAAACTGGATGCGCTGGAAATTTGTGTCAATGACTTTTGCAAGGCTTGAAATGGTCAGTGTCTTGGCGAGTCCCGGCACACCTTCAAGCAGTACATGTCCGTCAGATAGTAAACCGATAAGTAGGCGTTCAATCATCACTTTCTGACCGATGATTACCTTGTCAAGTTCCCTGTAGATGTCCTTGATAAAATGGCTGGTCTCCTGAATTCTATCGGTCAGGGCACGCATGTCAGGGCTTTTTCTAATCATGTTTAGAGAGCATTAATGGTGGTAATAAAAAGTGATAATCTGGAAAAAAAAATGAAGTAAAAACAAACTTTTCTTAACTTCCCGCACGAATTTAAAAAAAAATCAGACACTATTTCACATGAGCTTTGCAGGTATTTGATTTTTTGTCAAACGTTCCGTCTCATGTTTTTTTCTAATTTCTGTAAACATAGCAGATATAGTTGAAGACACAAAGTTTTTTAACTACCTTAATGCTCATTTTAAATTGCGCCATTTCATGGAGACTTACATCTTTATCCTTTTTGCAACGCTGGCTGTCGCTTCTGCAGTAGGCATGGTTGCCAGTCGGGATACGGTAAACAGTGCGCTTTTTCTGGTTTTGAATCTCATTTCCGTGGCGGGAATATTCCTGCTGCTCAAAGCCCAGTTTCTGGCCGTTGTCCAGGTGCTTGTTTACGGTGGTGCCATTATGGTGCTTTTTCTGTTTGTCATTATGCTGCTTAATCTGTCCGATGAAGAGAACATGCTCAGCCGGTTTAGCCTCAGGTACACTGTGGCATTCTTCCTTGGTGTCATCGTCCTGGCCCAGCTGCTCTACGCGATCGCAAGTGTCACCGGTACGCTACCTCAGGTTCATCCGGATATGGAACAGATTGGTACGGTGGAATCGATAGGTGATGCACTCTTCACAGTTTACATGTTACCGGTGCTGGTAACCGCCATATTGCTTACTGCCGCAGTTGTCGGAGCTCTTCTGCTGGCACAGCGTAAAATCAGTAGTGAAAAAGGGAAAGGGAGTGAATAATGGAAATGGATTGGTACCTTGGTCTGTCAGCTGTCTTGTTCACTATCGGGGTGATTGGTGTTCTGACACGTAAAAATGCCATCGTTATCTTTATGTGTGCCGAGCTGATGCTCAATTCTGTCAACCTCACACTGGTATCTTTCAGCGCACAGCTTGGTGATGTACACGGCCAAATACTCGTCTTTTTCGCACTCTGTGTCGCAGCCGCAGAGGCTGCCGTCGGCCTTGCCATCATCATCGCCATCTACCGGAACAACCTCACTGTCGATGTAACGCGGATCAACTTGCTACGATGGTAATCACGGTGATTATGTTTTATCTATAAAAATACGCACCACAGGCTCTTTTCGACCATCATGTTCAAAATCGAAATAACCATAAACGGAAATAGCTAAACTTCATGGACGCATACGTTCATCTCGTACCCTGGATCGTTCTTATACCGCTGGCCGGGTTTCTGTTCAATGGCTTGCTTGGGCTCTCGTCCGAATCATTCCGGGCCATGAAGCCTCTTATCGGAGGGGTAGCGACTCTGGCCGTCTTTATTCCATTTCTGATTGCCGTTTGGCTGTTTTTTATGATGACAGGGGAGAGCGAAGCGGCAACGGTGAGCCTGTTTACATGGATCGAAGCCGGAAGTTTCAGTACGGACATCGGTTACCGTCTGGACCAGCTTTCCCTGCTCATGACACTTGTCGTGACCGGTGTCGGCGCGCTTATCCACTTCTATGCTATCGGCTACATGGCCGGAGATGAAGGTTTCTGGAAGTTCTTCTCTTTTATGAACCTGTTTATCTTTGCCATGCTCAATCTTGTACTGGCCGATAACATGCTCCTGCTGTTTCTCGGATGGGAGGGTGTCGGACTCTGCTCCTATCTGCTTATCGGCTATTGGTACGCTGATATGTCCAAATCCGATGCCGCTAAAAAGGCGTTTCTCTACAACAGGGTGGGTGATTTCGCTTTCCTTATCGCGTTGTTCATGATCTTTCAGGTCGTCGGCTCTCTGCGGTTTGAGGATATTCTGGCCGGAACCGCACTGTTCACCACCGACCAGGTTTTCCTGATCGGTTTGCTGATCCTCATAGGCGCCACCGGGAAAAGTGCCCAGATTCCGCTGTTTGTCTGGCTCCCGGATGCCATGGCCGGCCCCACACCCGTATCGGCCCTCATCCATGCCGCCACCATGGTTACCTCCGGCGTCTACGTGATCTCACGCTTGTCGCCGTTCTTCATGCAGTCGCCTGAACTGATGCTCATCGTTGCAGTTACAGGTGGATTTACAGCGGTCATCGCAGCCACTATCGCGCTTACAAAGTACGACATCAAGGCAGTTCTGGCCTACTCCACAGTTTCCCAGCTTGGGTTCATGTTCCTTGCACTTGGTACTGGAGCTTACGTCGCCGCCATGTTTCATGTGGTGACACACGCTTTTTTCAAAGCCTGTCTTTTTCTCGGATCCGGGTCGGTGATCCATGCCATGCATAACGTGGAGCACAAGCTGAATGAAGATCGAAAGCACGTCCATTTTGATCCGCAGGACATGCGCTTCATGGGTGGGCTGCGCAGGTACATGCCTTCAACCTACAGAACGTTTCTCATCGCCACCATCGCCATTGCCGGCATACCACCACTGGCCGGATTTTTCTCAAAGGACGAAATCCTGGTGATGACATTCAATGCCGGTATGGGAGGCTTTGGCGCAGTTTACATTGGATTATGGGCGCTGGCACTCGTCACGGCATTCATGACCGCGTTCTACATGTTCCGGCTTACACTGGGTATTTTTCACGGCGATTTTCGTCTTCCCAGAAAACTCAGCAAAGCCCAGGGTTATGAACAGCACCTGCATGAGAGCCCGTTTACCATGACTTCCGTTCTTTGGGTACTTGCGGGTCTCTCCATTCTCGGAGGCTTTATCGGTATTCCAAATTTTGTAGTGGCAACATTCACCGGCACGGCCGATGTTAATCTGCTTTCCAACTGGCTGGACAAGGTCACACTCGATGCCGATCTTATTCTCAGCAAACAGGTGGAATGGATGCTGCTCTTTGGATCCGTGCTGATTGCACTCGCAGGCGTATTCGTCGCTTTCCGGCTCTATGACAACAATGAACTGGAAGAACCCGACGCCGGCATTGCCGAGCGATTCGGAGCAATTTATCAGGTCTGGAGTGACAAGTACAAAGTTGACGAAATTTACGAAAGTCTCATCATTCGCCCGACCGTTCGCTTTTCCGATCGTGTACTCGCTGTATTCGACATGAAAGGTATTGACGGATTCGTGAACGTCATCGCCTCGACCGTCCGGTTTGCCGGCAGTGTCGTCCGTTACTTCCAGACCGGACTGGTGCAGACCTATGCTTACGGTATTGTTCTTGGAGTCATCCTCGTCTTTTTCATGTTGCTGTTCCGATAACTATCACATATGTCAATGGAATTACTGCTAAATATTGTCATTTATCTGCCGCTTTTCGGAGCGTTGCTCCTTTTGTTTATCAGACGTGATGGATGGGTGCGCTGGACCAGTTTCTTCATTACAACAGCAACTTTCCTCCTTTCACTGCCGCTGTTGTTTCAGTTTGATATCTCCATTACCGGTACGGCACAATACCTGACTGTTGGCGAACCGTTTCTTGGCGACTGGGATGTGAAATATATCGTGGGACTGGACGGTCTCAGCATGCTCCTGTTCATGCTCACCACGTTCATGGCACCGATCGTGGTGCTTTCCTCTTGGAGTTCCATTACAAAACACGTTGCCGGTTTTTACTCCATGCTGCTCATCCTCCAAACCGGCTCACTCGGTGTTTTTGCAGCACTAGATCTCTTCATGTTTTATATCTTTTTCGAGCTCACGCAGATTCCCATGTTCTTCCTGATCGGCATCTGGGGCGGGGAGGACCGGATCTATGCCACCGTTAAGTTTTTCATCTACACCCTGGTGGGCTGGCTGCTGATGCTTGTAGCCCTGATTTATGTCGGCTATGCGGCCGGCAATATGGTCAACGACGGCGTCTTTACCACCGACTGGAGACTGATCACAAGCCCCGAATTCCAGCTTGGACTCGTCGAGCAGACCTGGCTCTTTCTGGCCTTCGGGTTTGCTTTCTGCATCAAAATACCCATTTTCCCGTTCCACAGCTGGCTGCCGCTTGCACACACCGAAGCGCCGACAGCCGGTTCCGTTGTGCTCGCCGCCATTGCCCTTAAAATGGGAACCTACGCGGTGCTCCGCTATCTGATCCCGCTGTTTCCCAATGCAGCCATCGCATTTGCACCCATGTTTGCCGTACTTGGCGTCATCGGCATCATCTATGGCGCCCTGGTTGCCATGGTACAGAAGGACGTGAAAAAACTGGTCGCCTACTCCTCCATAAGTCACCTTGGATTCGTCGTTCTCGGCATGTTTGCCTTCAACACCACCGCCGCACAGGGAGCCATCATCCAGATGGTGAACCACGGACTCTCTACCGGCGCACTCTTTATCATTGTCGGGATGCTGTATGAACGTCGCCACAGCCGCTTGATCGCTGATTTTGGCGGAGTGGCCAAAATGATGCCGGTTCTGACCGTCATGTTCATGATCGCCACACTGGCATCGATCGGACTGCCGGGGCTTAACGGATTCGTCGGCGAGTTTTTGATCCTGGTCGGTACGTTCAATTCCGGGGTCCTCGGATCCTACTGGTATGCCGTGTTGGCCGCACTTGGAGTGATACTCGCCGCCGGCTATATGCTATGGATGTTCCAGAGAGTGATGTTCGGACCTGTTACCCACGATGAAAACAAAAAGCTGACCGACATCAATGCCCGCGAAATCGCACTATTGGTACCCATCATGATCTTTATCGTCTGGATCGGGATCCGGCCAACCGACTTTACCAGATATTCCGAAGCCCAGGTGATGTGGATGCTTGAGGATACCCAGACCAGAGCAGAAGGTATAGCGCAAAACGCAGCCTCCGAAAAGCTGCCGGTCTGGGCCGAAAGGCTGTACGATGTCACCCCGCAACTGGCGTTGGAAACAGACAAGCTGACAGAGAAACCGATTAACATCGATCAGACAAGGATCGAAGAATTTGAATATGAATCAACAATGAATAGGGAGCACTGATTATGGCTGAAGCATTGCAACCGGCAGAATTGGAAAAAGAACTCAAAGAATTGAAAGGATGGAGCGTCGAAGGGGACAAACTGACGAAGCAATTTTCGTTTGCCGACTTTCGCCAGGCAATGGCCTTTATGGTCAGGGTAGCCTTCGAGGCAGAAGAACAGGCGCATCATCCCGAATTTTTCAATGTGTACAAAGATGTGAGGATTCAACTGGCCACTCACGACGCCGGTGGCAAAATCACCTTAAAGGATATCGCATTGGCGAAACGTATTGACGCTATCTAAACCAAATTCATGGAATCAGCAAACGAATTATTGACCATACTGCCCCTGATCATCATTGGTGCAGCCGGACTCATTGTGATGATGCTGGATGCCTTTACAGGCAGTGTGCGAATGGCATACTATGTTACGGTATTTTTTTCGGGAGCAGCCCTCGTTGCAGCGTTTTCGAGCCTTTTTGGTCCGACCGGCGAAGCATTCCACAGTGTCATTGTCTATGGTGGAACATCAGCCTTCGGCATGGTACTGGTGATGACCGGTACGCTTTTTTCCGTGATTCTCACCCGCGATTACCTGGAAAAAACAGGAACACATATCGCGGAAGTTTACTCCATGATCTTGTTTGCATCATTCGGGATGCTGTTGCTTGTTGCTTCAAATAACCTGCTGACGGTCTTTCTGGGTATCGAAACCATGTCCATTTCGTTGTATGTGCTGGCCGGACTGGTCCGGGATCGCAAACAGGGGGTTGAGGCCGCATTGAAATACTTTCTGCTCGGCGCTTTCGCAACCGGTTTTCTGCTCTATGGCATTGCGCTGCTCTATGGCGCATCCGGTTCAACATTTCTGGTGGAAATCGCTGCAACCGAGAATAAGGGTATGATCTACTGGGCGGGTGTCGGTCTGCTTCTGGTCGGATTTTTTTTCAAAGTATCGGCCGTTCCATTTCATATGTGGACTCCTGACGTGTATCAGGGTGCACCAACGACCATCACGGCCTTCATGGCAACAGCCTCCAAAGCAGCTGCGTTTGTCGCCTTCATTCTGGTGCTCAGCCGGGCGCTTCCGGAAGCGCGTGACGGATGGGGCGATGTAATCTGGCTGTTTGCCATTTTTACCATGGTAGTCGGCAATATTCTTGCCCTGGTCCAGGACAATGTGAAACGTATGCTCGCCTACTCCAGTATTGCCCACGCCGGCTATATCATGATCGGCCTTGCCGCGGGAACGGCCGCAGCCTACGGCGCCGTACTCTTCTATCTGTTTGCATACACATTGATGAATATCGGTGCATTTGGTGTCGTTGCTTATTATGAGTGGCACAAAGGGTATGATTTTACAGACGTAAAAAACTACTCCGGACTTGGTTTTCAACAGCCGGTCATGGGTGTACTTATGGCCGTATTTCTTTTCTCCATGGTGGGAATTCCTCCATTTGCGGGATTCATCGGAAAGTATCGTGTATTTGCCGCCGCTGTCGACGAAGGATTGATAAGCCTGGTGGTGGTCGGTGTACTTGCCAGTGCCGCCAGCGTTTACTATTACCTGCGGGTACTGGTACAACTCTACATGAAAGAGAATGAAACCGGCATCACTCTCACACGTCCGGGTACAGTCTATACTGCTGCTCTACTTCTAATGGGGTTGCTTACTCTCTATTTTGGAGTAAATCCGGGGGTACTGACCGATCTTCTGGGTTCATTCAAGTACGTTGGTTACTGACGGGCTTTTCAGGCTCGTTCGATGGACTTGTGCTGCGGACAGCTTATGCAAAGTTTTCCGGTCTGCGCAGTTCGCCAGGATGAACCAGCCGGACTCCCAGAATCAGCCCGACTCTACCTGATTCCTTGAGTACAAAATTGCATTAGAGCCGCAATCTGTTTATCTTTGCGCCGCCTGCCGCTGGAGAAACCAGCGGCTGTTTCCAAAAACAACCGAAGGTGATATGAAAACCAATTTTTATGAAGTAACCTTTATTATCAATCCGGTTCTTGAAGAAGAACAGGTAAAGGAAGTCAAAGATGGTTTTGAATCCTTTATTAAGGAAAAAGAAGCCGAGATTGATGAAGTGGAAGAGTGGGGCATCAAACGCCTTGCCTATGAAATCGACGGGAAAAACAGTGGCTACTACGTGAACGCCTACTTTCACGCGCCGGGAACCATTATCAGTGACCTTGAAAGATATTTCAAGCTGAATGAAAACATCATCCGGAATATCGTCCTCAAGTATGACAACAAAATGCTGAAACACAGAGAGCTCCAGAAAAAAGGAAAACTCCCTGTCATATTCAGCGAAACTCCCGAAGAGGAATAATTTACCCCCTACCCATTTCTTAAAGATTTTTACCATGCTGAAAAACCCCGCACACCCCAAAAAAGGCAACCTGAAGGAGAAAGAGTGCAAATTCTCCAGAGCCGGAGTAGTTTAC
This sequence comes from Balneolales bacterium, assembly GCA_007128425.1. GTDB lineage: Bacteria > Bacteroidota > Rhodothermia > Balneolales > Natronogracilivirgulaceae > SKNL01. The sequence goes on from SKXL01000072.1 coordinate 18,375, forward strand.
ATCGATTATAAGGATGTGGACACTCTGGAGCGCTTTATCAATGACCAGGGAAAGATCCTTCCCCGTCGCGTTACCGGTACAAGCGCCAAATATCAGCGTCAGCTTACCCTTGCCATAAAACGTGCAAGGCATCTCGGATTGCTTCCGTTTGTTGCCGAAAATCTCAGATAATCATTTTTCCAGGAGTTAATCATGCAAGTCATTTTAAAAGAGGATGTTGAAAAACTGGGGCTGGCCGGTGAAGTAGTTGATGTAAAGGACGGTTACGGAAGAAACTACCTTATTCCAACCGGCAAAGCCGTACTGGCCACAAAAGGCGCCCGCAAAGCTGTTGACAAACAGATGAAGAAAGTGCTCGAGCAGCGCCTGGCAGATCTTGAAAAATCCAGGGAAACCGCAGAAGAGCTTCAGGGCACCAACGTGACCATCGCTGTCAAAGCCGGCGAAGAAGGCAAGATATTCGGTACGGTCACCAATGTTCAGATCGCCGAAGCACTCAAGGAGAAAGGTTTTGAAATTGATCGCCGCAAAATCCAGATTGACGAAGATGTCAAACAACTTGGCGAATATACCGCAACGGTCAACCTGCATGAAGAGGTCAAGACCAGTCTGACGTTCTGGGTGGTCAAGGCACAGGATTGATTATTATTCAACAAGACTAATTGCAGTAAATCAATCGTTCTGAAAAGGAAATACAGTTATTTGTATTTCCTTTTTTTTAGTGCGCCCGGCAGGGCGCATCGGGTAACGAACTCGACCTCTTGAGAAAACGGATTCTCTTTCTGATTGTCGGATTGTGCCTCTGGGCGCACCCGGATCTGCAGGCACAGATCTCATTGGAAAGAGAGCGACAGGTGCCTGCAGCCGGACAGGATTCGATTATCATCCTCGATCCCTGGATCATACCGGAAACATTCCATGTTTATGCTGATACGGTATGGCTGGATGAAAACCAGTGGACACTGCATCCGGCAAAGGGAAGGTGGAGCTGGGATGTTTCAGCACCAGAACGAACCCGCTTCGACACACTCCGTTTTAGGTACGAATACTGGCCCATCGACCTGCCTGCAACCATTTTTGAACGCCAGCTGGTAACCGTCGACATAACCGACGATCATTATGACCCGGACGGCGAAGTGCATGTTGCGCGCCGTCCGCTTCGTCAGCAGGAGCTGTTCGCCGATACCCGTCTTCAACGCAGCGGAAGCCTGAGACGGGGCTTTGTTGCAGGAACAAACCAGGACCTGTCCCTTGAGAGCGGACTCAATTTCGATATCAGTGGTCATATCACAGATGATATTGAAGTGGTTGCCTCACTTACCGACAGAAGCACACCCATCCAGCCTGATGGAACCACTCAAACACTCAGAGAATTTGACCAGGTCTATATCCGCCTGATGCACGAAATGGGGATGATGCAGATGGGGGATATTGATATCCGCCTGGACCAGAGCAACTTTGCTGTCATTGATCGCCGGTTGCAGGGAGTCGGATTGCAGGCAGATCTCAACCGGTATGGCAGTTATGAGGGATCGGCAGCGGTGGTTCGCGGACAGTATCGGGAAATGCAATTCACAGGAGAGGATGGTGTTCAGGGTCCATACAGACTCAGCGGTTCCGACAATGAGCAGTTTATCATCGTGCTGGCCGGTTCCGAACGGGTTTATATCAATGGCCGGCGAATGACACGCGGAGAAGAGAACGACTACATAATCGATTACGGCCTGGGTGAAATCACATTTACATCCAATCGGATCATTACCGATCATTCCCGAATCACAGTGGACTTCCAGTACCTGCGTGATGCCTATACCCGCAGTGTGGTGGCAGCGGATGCGGAACATGATCACCTGCTAAACGGCCGTGTATCGTTCGGCGCTACGGTCATTCGTGAAGCCGACAATGTCAATCTGAGCACGCAACTTTTCCTGACGGAGCAGGAGCGTGAGGTGCTCAGACAGGCAGGCAATGACCCGCAGCTTGCCGTCATCAGCGGAGCAGATTCGGTCGGATTTCGACGTGATGCCGACTTCCTGCTTTACAGCAAAATCGACACCCTCTTTCAGGGTCAGGAGTTTGAAATATTCAAACATTTCCCCGGTGACTCTTCCGGAGTGTTCCGGGTGCAGTTCAGTCGTGTTCCGGACGGCGAAGGCGACTACCGAAGAGTCGGTCGCGCTGCAAATGGCATCCTCTACGAGTGGGCCGGACCAGGTATGGGCAACTACATGCCACAGCGGCGGCTTTCCCGCCCATTGGAACAAAACATGATTGCATTGCGGAGCCGGGTAAAGGCCACCCCTAAGCTGAACCTTTACGGGGAGTGGGCAGGAAGTTATTTCGATCGCAACAGGCTCTCACCTGTCGGCAATGAAAACAACCAGGATTTAAGCTTTCTGGCCGGCGTGCAACTTGATCCCGTATCCACTCGTCTCGGTATGGTTTCATTTGACCTCAAGGGACGCTATGAGGGAGAACATTTTGCCTATTTCGACCGTGTTCGCGAAGTGGAATTTGATCGCCGGTGGAATCTGATGCACATGGAAGAATCAAGAGAAGAGCGGCTGGAAGGCACTGCCGGCTGGGCCCCCACCGGCAATACCAGGCTGGATATCGGAGCCGGCGGAATACAGCGGCAGGGGTTCCAGGGTGTGCGAGGCGATGTCCATTTCGTTTCCAGGGAAGAGGGTCTGCCCGGATTGGACTATTTCATTGAACGAATAGAAAGCGAAGACCGTAATTTCGGTGAAAACGGGGCCTGGTTACGCCAGAGTGGACGGGTTGACTACGATATATCGTTGCCGATCGGAAATCTGCAGCCCGAATTTGAGTTTGAACACGAAGATCGGCTGCAAAAAGACAGAGAAGCCGATTCGTTGATGGCAGGATCGCTGCAGTTTGTTGAAATTGGCCCGGGATTGTACTACCTGTTGTCGGATCGCTTTCGTGTAGGCAGCACGATACGCTATCGGAAAGACCGTGGCATCCTGAATGGCCGTCTTGCTGACGAATCAAGAGGAATCACCCAGCGGTATATCCTGGATTATCGCCACAGCTCGCTGTTTCAGACCCGTAATACCGTAGGCTTGCGTCAGCGTCAATTCGAAGAGATATTCCGGATAGATCAACAGCGACTTGACAGCAGGGGAGTATTGTTGAGATCGGTAACCGACTATCGCCCATGGAACAGATTTATTGAAACACAATTTCTATACGATGCCAATACAGAACGGCGGCCATTGCTCCAGGAAGCCTTTATCGAGGTAGGACCCGAGTTGGGTCAGTATGTCTGGATTGATCTGAATGATGACGGTGTGCAACAGGTCGATGAGTTCTTCCCTGAACAGGGTCCGAACGAAGGTACGTTCATCAAGCAGCTGGTACCGTCTGAAGAGCTTTTCCCGGTAATTGCATTGCGAGCACGCTGGCGGACGACGGTGAATCCCGAGCAGATCATTGATCCCTTTGACGCCAGATACTCCAGATGGCTCGATTTTCTCTCCGGAATACGGTGGCATTCGCTTGTTGATATCCGCGAGGAAAATAGAACCGGACAGCTTGAAGATATCTATCTGATGCGCCTGAACAAGTTTCGGGATGACTCACTCACTATCAACGGTCGTCTCTTTATTGAGCAGGATATTGAGTTTTTTCGCAATAATACCCGCCGGGAACTCAGGATTACAGCCGATCGCTTGCGCTCTAAGCAGCGCCAGGCCAGTGGCCTGGAACATCGCAGCTCGGAAAATTTTCAGGTACGGGCAGGCAGTCGAATTTCTCGCCGTTACCGTATAATGGTCCTGGCACTTATTGGCCGAAATGAAAACCAGAGTGAAACATTTGCGTCCCGTAATTATACCATCAGCGGTGGTGAAGTAAGACCCAGACTTGATATTCGCTGGAGCCAGAGATTACAATCGGGTGCCGGTTTTTCCCTGCTGAACAAATCCGACCATTTTGCGGAGGATCCGGCACGAGTCCGCGGATTGACTCTGCGGACGGATTCGAGAATGACTATCGGACGTCGCCTTCAGGCATCGGTTCGGCTCGAAAGACGCAGCTACAGCCTGTCAGGAGGCCCATCAACCAGTATGGGCGAATTTGAGTTGACGGATGGTGCCGGAATTGGCCAAACATGGGCCTGGTCTCTTCAATCTGATTACCGTATTAGCGACTTTTTGAGGGCAAGCCTGCAGTATGACGGACGTACGGTTCCAGCAAGACCTGCCATCCAAACGCTTCGTTTCACCGTCAATGCTGTGTTTTAAAGGTATATGTGATATATTGGTTGTCAGTCACCGGAAAAATGCCGGTAAGATATACTTGCCGGATGATCCGCCCGTTTGTAGTGGATATTGATAAATTAATATCAAATTTTACTATTTAATGTGATGCATATTTTGCAAGTTTTTGTATTATAACCTTGCAATGTCAAAGTCCGTCAGATTTGTCTGCAAGTGATGGAGTTTATAATAACTCCTGATGCATCTGAACTTTGACATTTGATGCAAAATAGTCTATAATCACCCTATTGTATTACAAAGAATTCAACATTTGGAAATAATCGGAGAATCGTATGACCCTCTCGTTTAGTGCACTACTTTTCCAGGGCGCCCTGGAAGAAGGCTTATTCAATATGCTTGTGGGATATTTCAACGAAGGCGGTCCGTTTATGTGGCCCGTACTCATTGCTCTTATCCTCGGACTTGCCATTTTTCTTGAGCGGCTTATTACGCTCAACAGAGCCGATATCAACACCCGTAAATTCATTCTTGATGTGAAAGAAGCCCTGCAGGAGGGTGGAATTCAATCAGCTGAAGAGCTATGCTCCTCCACCAGAGGTCCGGTTGCTTCGGTTTTCCAGGCTGGTCTTCTTCGCGCCGACGAAGGAATTGATGCTGCTGAAAAAGCGATCACTTCCTACGGCTCTATTGAGATGAGCTTCCTGGAAAGAGGTCTTGTCTGGCTTTCCCTTTTTATTGCCATCGCTCCCATGCTTGGATTTACCGGTACGGTTATCGGAATGATTCAGGCGTTCGATGCTATTGAGGCAGCCGGTGACATTTCACCCAGCCTTGTGGCCGGTGGTATTAAAGTGGCCCTTCTTACTACAGCATCCGGTCTGATTGCCGGTATTATACTGCAGGTCGGATACAACTATTGCGTTTCCAAAATTGACCGTCTTGTTGTGGACATGGAAGAGAGCTCCATTGTACTGGTAGACTCTATTGCACTCCTTCAGCAGGGCAAGCAGATTATCTCTGACGAAGAGCGTGCCGAGCGTGAAGCCGGTAAAAGCGATACTTCTTCTGAAGAAGGCAAATCCGATTCCTAACCATTTATTTACCAATACACACATCTATTATGTACGTACCTATAGCAATCGGACTGATGCTGGCATTGGTAGCCATTGGAGTCGCGTCCATGATTGGATTTGGCATTAAGAATGTTGTTCAGGGCAAGCAGGAGCTGATGAAAATCGGTGTTTACCTGGTGCCTGCCCTGATTTTTTTAATCTCCTATCTGATCTCTGGCGGTGTAACCGATGCTGCTATTCTTACCATGCTGATCACCATGGCCCTCCTTGCGGTCATGCTGGTTGTCACCGGTCTGCGCACCACTTTCAAATTCTGATTTCAGTTACATATGCAATTAAAAAAACGTTCTCGTGAAGTAGCGGAAGTACCTCAGGCAGGGATGGCAGACATTGCCTTCCTTCTTCTGATATTCTTTCTCGTTGTCACGACTATTGACGTTGACACCGGTATAGGCATGCAGTTGCCGCCGCCACCGGATCCCGATCAGGAACCGCCGCCGATTCGCGAGCGGAACCTCATGAATATTCTGGTGAATGCACAGGGCTTTATCCTGATCAATGAAGAGCGTGCCAGCCTGCCCGAAGTCCAGCAGCTTGTCATGGATTTTGTTGACAATCAGAACCGCGCTCAGGATCCCAACCTTTCCGAATCCCCTCGTCAGGCGATCGTATCGATTAAAACCGACAGGCAAACGCCCTATGAGATCTATATCGATATGCTTGATGAAGTGATTGGAGCCTACCGGCAACTCAGGGATGAAGCCTCCATGAGGGAATTCGGTATTCCTTACCGGCAGTACAACGCCCGGGTAAGCCGTGAAGACAACGTTATTCGCGAAATGTATCCTCAGAATATTTCTCTGGCTGAGCCGGACCCGGGATCCTAAAACCATGCAGAGTTAATTATGTCAAAATTTCAAAAAAAACAGGCTAATACCAAGCAACAGGTTCCAACCGCTGCCATGCCGGACATCATTTTCATGTTGCTTATTTTCTTCATGGTGGTAACGGTATTGCGCGAAGTGGAGCTGCAGGTAAGAGTTGACTTTACGCGTGCAGACAACATCGAGAAAATTGAACAAAAACGCCTGGTCAGCTATATCTATATCGGACCTGAAATTCTTGGTGGAGGCCAATACGGCGATACCCGTGTCCAGATTGACGATGCACTCATCGACGACATTTACGCCATCCGGCGGTTGATGTACGACAAGCTGATGGAAGAACCCCGACTAATCGTCTCGCTTCGTGTGGATCAGAAATCGGAAATGGGCATCGTAAGTGATGTGCAACAGGAGCTCCGCGAAGCAGGCACGCTGCGTATCAATTACTCGACATTGAGGGGAACACAAGTCCCTATGTAAAACCCGATGTGAGTTGTAATGCATCGGAAGATGCACATCCTGGTTCTCCCAATGTACTGATAAACCCAATGTTGTAACTCATTAAAGGCAATCCGGACACCTCCGGATTGCCTTTTTTTCTGATAATTACATGTCCTCTTCGACCTCAGATAAATCCATCTCAAGTATCGGACGAACCGGCCTTCTCAAAAATATCGCCGGATTCTCAACCTTCCGCTCGGAAAAAGTCGAACAGGGCATCGGTGATGACGCCGCTGTCCTGAAAAGCGATGAAACTCGCTACGGACTGATATCCAGCGAGACTTTTGTTGAGGGTGTTGAGTTTGATCTCACCTTCATGCCCTTCCACCAGATAGGTGCAAAAGTAATAACTGCAGCCGTTAGTGATATCTACGCGATGAACGGCCAGCCTCACGCTGTACTGATCAATCTGGGAGTGCCGAACAGAATAACAACGGATATGATAGATAACCTGTATAAAGGCATTGGCATGGCCTGCTCCGATTACGGTTGTCAACTTTCTGGTGGTGACCTGACCGGATCACACAATCCACTCATCATCTCAGTAAGTGTATATGGTGATGTATTACATGAAAAAATAGTGTACAACCGGGGCGCTCAAACAGGAGACGCCGTTTGTGTTACCGGTGATCTCGGCAGCGCTATTGCGGGTCTTAAAGTACTTCTCCGGGAAAAGAGACACTGGGAAGAGTCGGAAGACCCCGTCATGCAACCCGACTTGAGCGAATGGGATTACGTTGTGAAACGTCAGCTTGTACCGGTTGCAAAGAAAGAGATTATCGAAACTTTCCATCAAAAGGAAATCAAGCCGACGGCCATGATCGATGTGAGTCAGGGTCTGATTAACGACCTCAGACGCATTGCATCCAATTCGGAGAAAGGGGCGTATATCTATCAGGCCGCACTTCCCATTGATCTGCAAACGCGTAGTGTTGCTGACGAAATGAAGGAGGATGTGGATAAATATGCCCTTTTTGGCGGGGAAGATTTTGAACTTCTGTTTACACTGCCCGAAAACCAGGTGAAAAATCTGACGGATTTCAGCAAGGACTTTACAGTGATCGGTAGAATTACCGATGATTCGGATCGGATTGAAATGCAGACAGCCGAAGGGGACGTGATTGTATTTGACGACCCCGGCTGATATCTGAAAAATTGCGTATCTTGCAATCATGGCTAAGAAAAAAGACCCCTCTACAGATACGTACGAACCCAGGAAAAAAGAAGAGAAAAATCCACGATTTCCTGTCTGGATTTACCTGATACTTTTTCTTGTACTCCTTGCCGTTCCCTACCTGTCCGTATTTCCGGACGGTACCAAAAAACTCACATACAGCGAGTTTTTGGATCATGTGAGAATGGGGCACATTGAGCGTATCACTATCATAGACGGCAAAACAATTGAAGGTTTTTTTCTGGAAGATGCGGTAAAGGAGGGTCACATCACCTTTGAAGAACCATCCGGACCCAGGTGGTTTGAGTCAGACGATGAAGACAAAAAAGCGACCTACCCGTTTAGTCTGACCATGATTGAGGGCGATGACATCAGGCCGCTGCTCGATGAGTACAATGTAGCCTACGATGCGCGCATAAGTGGAAACTGGTTTAGTAACGTATTCATATGGTTTATCCCTCTACTGCTTATTATAGCCTTCTGGTTATTCATATTCCGGAGAATGAATCCCGGTTCGCAGCTCATGAACATCAGTAAAAACAAGGCGTCGCTCTATGACCGTCAAAGTGAGCACAAAATCACCTTCAGGGATGTAGCCGGCCTTGAAGAAGCAAAGGAAGAAGTGGAGGAGATCGTCGCCTTTCTTAAAGATCCAAAGAAATTCACCAGGCTGGGGGGGAATATTCCAAAAGGAGTTCTTTTGGTCGGTCCGCCGGGCACAGGAAAAACCATGCTGGGTAAAGCCACCGCTGGTGAAGCTGATGTTCCGTTTTTCAGCCTCAGCGGTTCCGACTTTGTCGAAATGTTTGTAGGTGTAGGTGCCTCGAGGGTTCGCGATCTTTTCAAGCAGGCCAAGGAAAAAGCTCCCTGTATTATTTTTATTGATGAAATCGACGCCATTGGTCGCAGCCGGGGTAAAAACCAGGTAACAGGCTCCAACGATGAACGCGAAAACACATTGAATCAACTCCTTTCTGAAATGGACGGGTTCAACACAGAGAAGGGGGTTATCATCATGGCGGCTACCAATCGACCGGATGTTCTTGACTCTGCGTTGATGCGCCCGGGAAGATTCGATCGGCAGATTCTTATCGATAAACCCGATTTGAAGGGCAGAGTGGAGGTGCTTCAGGTCCATACCAAAAAACTGAAAGTAAATGACAATGTGGATCTTCACCTGCTGGCATCGCAGACACCGGGTTTTGCCGGAGCGGAACTTGCCAACATGTGTAACGAAGCCGCTTTGCTGGCATCACGGCGCAACAAAGATGCAGTGGAAATGATTGATTTTCAGGATGCCATCGAACGCGTTGTGGCCGGTCTGGAAAAGAAAAATAAAATTATAAGTCCGAATGAGCGTGAAATAATTGCCTATCACGAGGCGGGTCACGCCATCGTTGGCTGGTACCTGGAACATACGGATCCGGTCATGAAAGTTAGTATCGTGCCAAGAGGATTTGCGGCACTTGGATACACCCTCCAGACGCCGCTCGAAGATCGCTTTCTGATGACAACCGAAGAACTCGATGATAAAATATGCGCGCTGCTGGGCGGACGCGTATCAGAAGAAATCATATTTGGAAAAATTTCAACCGGTGCCCGCAACGATCTTGAACGTATATCGACACTGGCCTATGCCATGGTTACCGAATATGGCATGAGCAATGAACTTGGCAACATCTCTTACCATGATCCTGCAGCGGAAGACGGGGGGTTCTCTTTCCAGAAAAAATTCTCCGAGCATACGGCAGAGCGAATAGATGGAGCTGTTCAGGCTATCATCAAAAGAAATTACGATCGGACAAAAATATTGCTTCTTGAGAAAAAAGACAAGCTCGTCACCCTATCAAAAGCACTGCTGCATAAAGAGATCCTGGGTTCTCATGACCTTTTGACGCTTCTGGGTGAACGTCCGTATGGCAACTATCCTGTGAATTTATCATCTCCGGAGGCACGTAAAGAGGGTCAGGATTCGTTAAACGAAACGGAAGGATCAGCACTCACGGAAGATGAACCGTTTAAGCAGAACCACAAAGCAGAAGCAGCACCAGATGGTTCGGTAACGAGAAGTAATCTGAAAGAAAATCAGAAGCTGAATCAGAAAGGTCAGGATCATGATTTTTAGATTTTGTTTTTCCAAGGAACCTTTTAAGATATCATGAATGTTGACGTATCTCCAACATCACACATATACCTTACTAACGGATTGTGGTTTACGTCACTCGAAAAGAACATTTCACAGCAGCTCACCGGCTTCATAATCCGGACAAGAACCCGGAGTGGAACCAGGCAACATTCGGACCATGCAACCATCCCAACTGGCATGGTCACAACTAAGTGATCGAAGTGACAGTTGCCGGACAGCCTGATCCGGAAACCGGATATGTAGTGGATTTGGGAAAACTGAAAAAAGTGATACAGCATCGTATATTGTCCAAATGCGATCACCGCAACCTCAATCTGGACGTTGATTTTTTGGAAGGTGTAATTCCTTCTGCAGAAAATCTGGCAAAAAACTTTTTTCACGAGCTGAAGGATGATGTAGCGGCAATCTGCAAAACCGGTTCGCTGCATTGCGTCAAAGTCTTTGAAACGGAAAGGAACATAGCCGAATACAGAGAAGCGTAAACCATCTATCGAAAAAGTAAAATGATTACCACGACACTCAAACGTTTTTACGATCCAACTTTTACTGTATCAGAGGAATACAAGAGCTCACTTCCTGATTTGCAGAATGGACCTGCTTCACTCATTGAGGGAGCAAACGTTCCCATTCAACAGGTTGGCATCTCGAATTTCCGCCTTCCACTAAAATACGAGACTCGTGACGGACAGCAGATTACACTGGAAACATCGGTTGATGGTTATGTCAGCCTTGATGCAGGGAAAAAAGGCATTAATATGAGTCGGATTATCCGCACCTTCTATGAATTCCGAGATGAAGTGATCTCACAGGATGTGCTGGAATATATTTTACGTGCATACCGTGATAACCTCGGCAGCAGGGAGAGTTATCTCAGACTTCATGTGAACTTTCCCATGATTCAGGAGAGTTTGCGATCCGATCTGAGCGGTTATCAATACTATCCGCTTTCCATTGAAGGTCACATGGACCAGAATGGGAGGATGAAGATGTTCATGCACATCGATTTCGAGTACAGCAGCGCCTGCCCCTGTTCATTCGAATTGGCGGAGCATGCACGCAACGCGCGTGATGTTGCCGCAATTTCGCACAGTCAGCGAAGTCTTGCCAATGTAACGGTGGAATGCTCGGAATTCCTGCATCCGGAAACCCTGGTCGACATGATGCGCAATGCGCTTACGACAGAGACCCAGGTCATGGTAAAGCGGGAAGACGAACAGGCCTTTGCAGAGCTGAATGGCGCTTACCAGAAGTTTGTGGAAGATGCCGCCCGTCTTGTCTATGATGAGTTGAATAAACGCAGTGAGATCGTCGATTTTGTCGTGCGGTGCAATCACATGGAAAGCTTGCACAGCCATGATGCCGTCAGCCGCATCTGCAAGGGCGTGCCTGGCGGGCTTCGGTGAAATATCTTACAACCCGAGTGCTTCTCGAACAAGCAGGTCCTGTTCTGCAGCATGAATTTGGGCCGAACCGGTAGCCGGTGATGCCGAGGCAACACGACCGGCATATTTCAGTGTCCGCTTGTCACCAGCCAGCTCCTCAAAACGGGATCGCATAAAGTTCCAGCCACCCATGTTTTGGGGTTCTTCCTGACACCAGACGAGCTCTTTTGCATTGCCGTATGCTTCCAGCACATTGTTAATGCTTTCATCAGCAAATGGGTAAAATTGTTCAATTCGAACCAGTGCCACATCCTCCAACTCCTCCTTCTCACGCATTTCAAGCAAGTCGTAGTACACCTTGCCGGAGCAAAATATGACTCGGTCGACCGAGTTTTTATTCGTAATCGAATCATCATCAAGAACCTCATGAAATGCGCCATTGGCAAGTTCCTCTATACTGGAAACCACCTTGCTGTGACGTAACAGGCTTTTTGGGGTCATAATAATCAGAGGCTTTTTGCTAATGCGCAGTGCCTGTCTGCGCAGAATGTGATAGAATTGCGCAGATGTGGTGCAGTTTACCACCTGTATATTGTTATCGGCGCTAAGCTGCAGAAAGCGTTCAAGACGCGCCGATGAGTGTTCCGGCCCCTGTCCTTCATAACCATGCGGAAGAAGCATGACAATACCGCTGGTCTGCCGCCATTTTGATTCGCTTGCGGCGATATACTGATCAATAATGATTTGGGCACCGTTGCTGAAATCACCGAATTGTGCCTCCCATAGCACCAGCGCATCCGGTCGCAGACTGCTGTAGCCGAATTCAAATCCCAGTACCGCAAATTCACTCAGCAGACTATTGTAGATCCGGAACTTAGCCTGATCTTCCCCCAGATTGTTGAGCGGCACAAAAACCTGTCCTTTACTTGTACCGTGAAGCACAGCGTGCCTGTGCGAGAATGTTCCACGTTCAGTATCTTGTCCGGTTATTCGGATCGGATGTTTCTCCGTAAGCAAACTGCCAAATGCCAGTGCCTCGGCAAAACCCCAGTCAATCTTTTTCAAATTCTTTTCGACAATCTCGCAGCGTTTGGCAAGAATGCGAAGTAACTTTGGATTTGCGTCAAAATCCTGTGGCAGTGTATTCAGCTTATGACCGATTTGCTTCAACTTGTCGATATCGAAACGGGTTTCCGGTAGATGCTTGGACCAGTCTTTTTGAGAAAGATCCTTTCGTTTGAGATGGTCGCTGCTTACCTGTCCGATGCTGCCGGCTTTTTTTGCATCCTTGAATGCCGCTTGCAGCAATTGATCAAATTCGTCAAAGATCTGTTGCACTTCTTTCTTGGTAAACTCGCCACGCATGACAAGTTCTCGTGTATAACGTTCACGAACACTTGGGTGATCATGAATCTCTTTGTAAAGTCCGGGTTGTGTGAATGCCGGCTCGTCCCCTTCGTTGTGCCCATGCTTTCGATAACAGATTAGATCTATAACAACATCCTTGCCAAATTTTTGACGGTAATCCAAAGCCAGCTTTATACTTTGGATAGCCGCTTCCGGCTCATCACCGTTGACATGAAAGATCGGTGCCAGTATCATCTTCCCGAGATCAGATGCATATTCGGTAGACCGGCAGTCCTTCGGCAGTGTTGTAAAACCGATCTGGTTGTTTATGATCAGGTGGATTGTTCCACCCGTTTTAAATCCGTCAAGCTGTGACATATTCAGGGTCTCGGCGACCACGCCCTGCCCGGCAAATGCGGCGTCCCCATGTATCAGAAGAGGAATCACTTTTTCCGCGGCTTTTTTCCTTCCCAATCTGTCCTGCAGAGCCCGAGCTGCACCTTCAACCACTGGATTTACCGATTCCAGGTGGCTGGGGTTTGGCATCAATAGCAAATTGATCTCCTTGTCTTCACCGGTTTTATGTACCGCAGTGGTACCAAGATGGTACTTGACATCACCTGTACCCTGGGCACTTTCCGGATCAATGCTGCCTTCAAATTCGGCAAATACCTTTTTATAGGATTTGCCCATGGTATTGACCAGAACATTAAGACGACCACGATGTGCCATTCCAAGAACCACATCGGTAATATCGTAGCTGCTCGCTCTTTCAAGCAGATAATCGATCATCGGAATGAGGGTATCGGCACCCTCGAGTGAAAAGCGTTTGTGACCGATATATTTTTTATGCAGAAACTCTTCAAAGGCACTGGCCTGATTCAGCTTGTGAAGGATCTGCTTTTTTTCCTCCTTGGTAAGTTCCGGATCGTTAGTTGTGGACTCCATGGTGTCGCGCAGCCAGCCACGCTCCTCAATATCAAGAATGTGGGTGTACTCCGATCCGATGTATCCGCAATATGTTTTGCGCAGGATATCAATGACATTTCGAAGCGAGGTGACCCGGTCGGATCCTCCCAGATAAGGGACATAGAACTTTCGATCCAGATCCCACATCGTAAGACCATGGTAGTGAAAATCAAGCTCGGGGTTATATCCTGTGCCGAACTGTAGTGGATTGAGCTCCGCCATTACATGTCCATGTCTGCGGTATCGGTCAACCAGGCGGCTTACAGCTACGGCCTTCTTGTCAGACTCGACACGGTCGGAACCACCATCCAGAAAACCGGTGTATTGATCTTCGCCAAAAGGAATAGGCTCATAGGGAATATTGAGTTCCTCGAAAATCGATTCAAAAAAATCGGTAGGGCCGGCCAGGTACTCCTGAATGCGTGCCAGAAAAGATCCGGATTCTGCCCCCTGTATAATACGATGGTCATAGGTGCATGTGACATTCATCACCCTGCTGATTCCCAGATGACTCAGCAGCTCCTGGGACATTGACTGAAACTCCGCCGGAAAATTCATCGCTCCGGTTGCAATGATTGCACCCTGACCTTTCATCAGGCGTGGCATGGAAGAAACCGTGCCAATCGTGCCAGGATTTGTGATCGTGATGGTGGTATTCTCGAAATCACCTACCTCCAACTTGCCGTTTCGCGCCCGTCCGATCAGATCCATAAAAGCATTCAGGAATTCATCGAAGGTCATTTTGTCAACACCCTTTATGTTGGGAACCACCAGGGTGCGGGATCCATCCTTGTTGGGAAGATCAATTGCAATCCCCAGATTGACAGATTTTGGAATGACCTTTGCAGGTTTGCCGTCTTTCTCCCCAAAGTGGTAGTTGAGCTGGGGGTACTCGCCAAGGGCCCTTACAACAGCCCAGGCTATGAAATGGGTCAGTGTCGCTTTTGGCTGAAGTCGCTTCTCCAGATAGCTGTTGATTATGCGCCGGTCCTCCATGAGCATTTTGACCGGAATGACTCGAAGGGAGGTGGCTGTCGGCACCTCCAGACTCGACTCCATGTTGGTGGCCAATTTACCCGCAACACCTTTCAGTGGCTTGTACTCAAAGAGCGATTCTTTTTCCTCTTCATCAGATGTATCAGCCGTTTTGGGATCAATTTTGCCGTCGGTCTTTATTTTGGGCTTTGTTTCTGGCGGTTTATCAGCTGTTTTATCAAATTCCTTTTCCTGTTTCTTCTCACGGGCTGCAATTTTTTCATCCCTGTTTGCCGAATCAGCCTTTTCCTCTGCGGGCGATTCCGGTTTTCTCTTATGGTCCGGTTTGACAGCTTTTTCTGAAGGCGCGCCATTGCCCATCTCGTCAAAATACTGACGCCAGTAATCAGGTACCGATTCCGGATTTTCGAGGTATTGGTCGTAGAGTTCTTCTACCAGAGCTGCGTTTGGACCGAATTGTGCTTCTATCTGCTTCAAGGCTATAGAGATTACGGTGTGTCAGGTTGCGTTATGTTATGCCAAAAATCAATATGATTGCCGTTCACCGAACAGTAAAACGATAACAAAGGAGAATATGTTAGGAAAACGGATGACAAAACAAATAACGAAAACGGCATCAAAAACGTTGACATTTTTTTCTTATACTCCGTCATCGTAAATGCCCCGCAAATTATTATGAAGAAGAATAAAAAAACAGGTGCAGAAGAGGTTTGCTGGGACCTGTCAGATCTCTACAAAAATCCGAATGACCCGGCCATTGAAGCCGATCGAAAGAAGGTGCTGGAGCTTGCCGCTTCATTTGAAGCATCCTATCGGAAACGGGTCACCGAACTCTCGCCGGCTGAGTTTGCCGAAGCTCTGGACCGGTATTCAGAAATAGTGGAGATTATGAGCAGGCTGAGTTCCTTTGCCTACCTGAACTGGACCATAAATACGGAGGATCCGGCTCTGGGAAAAGCCGTACAGGAAACCACCGAACATTCATCAGAACTATCACAAAAAATCATTTTTTTCACAATTGAGTGGCTGGATCTGGACGAGGATTCGGCCCGGAAACTTATTCATAGCAAGGAGCTTTCATTCTACAGCCACTACCTGGAAACTTCCAGGCTGGATAAACCGCATATGCTGGAAGAAAAGGAGGAAAAAATTCTGTCCGCCAAATCGGTAACGGGCGCAAGAGCATGGGTTCGTTTTTTTGATGAAACACTCGGTGCATCCCGTTTCCAATTCAATGGCGAAGAGCTGACCGAATCGCAGATCCTGAGCAAGATGAGTGATCCGGATCGTGATGTCCGACGTGAGGCGTCCATGGTTTTCACTGAGGGCCTTGTCAGGATGAAACATCCTCTGACCTATGTCTTCAATACGTTGCTTGCCGACAAGCATACCAACGATCGGCTGCGAAAGTATCCCCATTGGTTAAAACCCCGAAACCTTGCAAACGAGATATCCGATGAGAGTGTACAGGCTTTGGTTGATGCGGTAACCGGTCAATACCTGCTGGTTCACAGATTCTACCGGCTGAAAAAACAGCTTCTGGGCGTGGATGAGATGCTTGAATATGACAGATACGCTCCTGTATTAAAAAATCGCGAAAAAATTCTCTGGGGAGATGCAAAAGACATGGTGCTGGATGCATACTCCGAATTTCATCCCGAAATGGGAGCTGTCGCAGAGCGTTTTTTTCGAGAGAAATGGATCGATGCAGCGATTAAACCGGGCAAGAGGGGCGGAGCCTATTCGGCTTCCACCATTCCCTCGGTTCATCCGTATGTGTTTATGAATTACGATGGAAAAATTCGTGATGTGCAGACCCTTGCCCACGAACTTGGCCATGGTGTGCATCAGTACCTTTCCCGCAAGCAGGGAATATTGCAGTCCGGCACACCGCTGACCACCGCAGAGACCGCCTCTGTTTTCGGAGAGATGCTGGTATTCCGCAAGTTGCTGGGCAACCTGAACAACCCGGAAGAGAAGATGGCATTACTGATAGGCAA
The DNA here is from genome assembly GCA_007128425.1 of Balneolales bacterium. GTDB lineage: Bacteria > Bacteroidota > Rhodothermia > Balneolales > Natronogracilivirgulaceae > SKNL01. Next base: position 35,091 of record SKXL01000072.1, read on the forward strand.
AATTGATGACAGCATTGCCACGGTATTCCGCCAGGTTTCCATGAATCGTTTCGAGGATCGGATTCACCGCGCCCGGCGCGAAGAAGGTGAATTGACAACCGATCGTTTTTCAGAACTCTGGATGGAGACCCAGACCCCGGTTTACGGTGATTCTGTCACCCTGTCCGAAAACTACAGGCTCTGGTGGAGCTATATCCCTCATTTCATTCACACTCCGGGCTATGTTTATGCCTACGCTTTCGGTGAGCTGCTGGTTCTTGCTCTGTACCAGGAGTTTCTGAATTCCGGAAATGAATTCAATGAAGCGTATATGAAAATGCTGGAGAAAGGAAGTTCCGACTGGCCCGCGAACATCATGGTTGAGCTGGGGGTCGATATAAATGACGAAACTTTTTGGAATCGTGGCCTGCAAGCAATTGAGGAACTGATCGATGAGGCTGAAGCCCTGCTGCCGGAAGTAGCCCTGCCAAAACAATCGTAAAATATTCATGCAGACCAAAACCTGCAGCAAGACGAAAAAAAGAAAAACAAGACAATAATGCAGTCTCAAGACCTTAAAGCGCAATGGTATGAATTTTAAACCAGGTGATGACAGGGAAAAAGACAATCTCCAGAATTTCAAGAAGGTTGTTCGGGACATGCTTAAGCTCCTCAGGACCTCCCTGCAGGTAGAGACCGTCTCCATGCACTGGGTGAATCCTCATCGTGACATCTTTGTGCTTGCCGGCTACTCTACCATGAGAAAAGACGTTGTGTATCAGGATCGGGTCAGGCGTGAAAACCATTTCCTAAAAAATTACAACTCCATCAAGTCCATAACACGGCTGGAAAAGAACATACACTTCAAGCCCCGGGAACTGGAGCACTACACCTCATCACCTCCGATTAATTACATCTACCTGATCCCGTTTGTGTTTAATGCCGAAACTGTGGCCATAACCACAGTGGAGTCAGCAACGAAGCCCGAACTCAAGGTATGGGACGAACAAATGGTTGCCGCCTATCAAAAAGTGCTAACCCGTATGCTGCAGTCATATCAGGAGATAAGCGAGCTTGTTGAAAAACAGTCTGAGTGGGTGGAATATGATCATACCATACGTGATCTGACCAAAGCTGAAGACCCGCTGGAACTTGCAATGATGTTGGTGGAAAAACTGCAGCTTTTTATGGGAGACGGTGGTGGTGTGGTCATGCTTGCGAGAGGGCTCGATGAATGGCACAGTGTCCTCTATTCTGCTGGAGCAAAATACCCTCCGCCGATCGGACTGGCCATGGAAAAAGGTTCCATTGCCGCAAAGGCGCTATCAGATGGTGAGCCATTTTACTCACCCCATTTCAATGCCAGTCCGAAACGCATATCTACTTTGGAACCATTGTGTAACGGAGCCTCGCTTGCCATACCTGTGATGCACAGGCAAAGACGCCAGTTGCTGATTCTGGCATACAGTGAAAACCCGTTGCTTTTCAGTGAAGCTGTTAAGCACAAAATCAGTAACTTGTGTCGTGTTGCCGGCCTTAAGCTGGAGGCCATGCTTCCTGACCTCGATGTCTATGAAAATATATTCGCTACCGGCGTATCCAGCTACTCCAGAACACTGGTAAGCGGCATATTAACGCAACTCACCCGGCACATACGGTTGCAAGACCCGACTATGCCCACATGGATAGGTATGCTGACTATTGGCAATATTAATGACTTGCGCACCCGCTATAGACTGGAGGAACTCACGAGTATGCAACAGCAGGTAATGGCAAAACTCAGACCACAGAATTTTGGTATTCCTGGCATTATTGGTGCTTACAGTGATTATGTGTATACTTTTTTACTGCAATCAACCGATGAATCGGCCCTTCTTGCATGGACAGGCAGTGTGAAAGAGGCTTTCCGGAATCCATTACCTATCTCTGAAAAAGACGAAATAGTGTTGCGAATTAATACGGGCGTTGTCAGGTTGAATGGAGAAATGGATACAAAAACGGACACCATCATCCAGAATATAAAAAAAGCAATGAATGATGCCGTAAAACAGCAAAAGTTTATCGTTGAGGTGTGAAGTGGCGGTATGTTATCTGGTAATCATTGACGGTTTGGGCGTAGGTGCGCTTGAGGATGCCCATCTGTATGGTGATGAGGGAAGCAATACCCTTGGCCACGTGGTGGCGCTGACACACTGTAAGCTGCCGGAAATGCAACGACTCGGTATAGGCAACATCATACCGCTGGACAGCGTGCCTCCAGCCGGCAATCCCCTTGCCGCTTATGGCAAGATGCGGGAATTCTCTCCCGGAAAAGATTCTACTACCGGACATTGGGAGATCGCGGGACTTCAGTTGGAACATGCATTTCCAACATATCCCGATGGGTTTCCTGATGACATAATCGACAAGTTCTGTGCACTTACAGGAGTATCCGGGGTGCTTGCCAACAAACCGGCATCGGGGACGGAAGTCATCGAGGAGTTTGGAAAGGAGCATGGGGAAACCGGGCTTCCCATAGTTTACACATCGGCTGACAGCGTATTCCAGGTGGCATGTGATGTGAATACCGTACCCCTGGAAACACTTTACAGGTGGTGCGAGATTGCAAGAAACGAAGTGATGGTTGGCGAACATGCGGTAGGCCGTGTGATTGCAAGGCCCTTTGAAGGGAAGCCGGGTTCCTTCAGACGACTGTCGAATCAGCGTCACGACTTTTCACTGCAGCCGATAGAACCGTTTCTCCCCGGCTATTTACAGGAGCAGGGAATAGAGACTGTTTCGGTTGGCAAGGTGATAGATCTTTTTGCCGGTCAGGGCTTTGATCAGGCATATCACACAAAGAGCAATTCCGAGGGAATTGAAAAGCTGTTAAGTGTTATGGATTCCACAGACCATGGTTTTGTGTTTGTCAACTTGATCGAAACGGATCAGAACTATGGTCACAGGAACGATATCGAAGGATATGCAGGTGCCCTTGAAGAGATCGACAAGGCCATTCCCCGCTTTCTTCCAAAATTGAAAAAAGATGACCTGTTGATCATCACCGGGGATCATGGCAATGACCCATCCATGCCAAGCACGGATCACTCGCGCGAATTTGTACCGATCCTGGTTTATCCGAGGAAGGCGGCGGTTTCAACGGATCTGTGTACACGAGAAAGTTTTACAGATGTTGCTGTCTCGGTATGCTGCTTTTTTGGGATAAATAATCCCTTTCCCGGAGAATCATTTGTCAAATAGGAAATAAAAAGACACATTTGACGTATAACATCCTTAAATTTGAATCGTTTTTTCAGAAAAGATCTGATGCGGCATTCCTTATTCTGTTTGGAAAATCCTCTCTGAATGATTGTATCTTGTGTGACGCTATTATTGTCACATAATGCTGTCTGAACTTAAACAAATCAAAATATTTCAAGTGGCCAAGAAGAAAAAAGAACCCAAAAATCCAAGTCCGAGCGGAATTTCAACGAGAGAATCCCAATCTCTTGACAGATACCTTCAAGAGATTGGTAAAGTCAGTCTGATCACACCGGACGAAGAAGTTGATCTCGCCAAAAAGATACAGGCCGGGGATCAGGACGCCCTTGAAAAACTGACCAAGGCTAATCTGCGGTTTGTTGTCTCTGTTGCCAAACAGTACCAGAACCAGGGGCTTTCACTTGGCGATCTGATCAATGAGGGAAATCTGGGGTTGATTAAAGCTGCTAAAAGGTTTGACGAGACACGTGGTTTCAAGTTCATATCCTATGCTGTATGGTGGATTCGTCAGTCCATCCTTCAAGCGTTGGCGGAACAGAGCAGAATTGTTCGCTTGCCACTAAACCGCGTGGGAGCCTTAAATAAAATCGGAAAAGAACTATCCAAACTGGAGCAGGAGTACGAGCGAATTCCATCAGCAGCCGAACTGGCAGAAAGTCTGGAAATGACGGTTTCAGAAGTGTCGGATACGCTCAAAATTTCCGGTCGCCATCTCTCTGTGGACGCACCATTCGCACAGGGCGAAGATAACCGGCTGCTGGATGTCCTTGAAAACGAAGAGACACCAGATCCGGATAATGATCTGATGGGGGAATCGCTCAAAGTGGAGATCGAGCGTGCCCTTTCAAAGCTAACCAAGCGGGAAGCAGAAGTCATTCGTCTGTATTTTGGTATCGGTCGTGAACATTCACTTACCCTTGAGGAAATCGGTGAAAGATTCGATCTCACCAGGGAGCGGGTGAGGCAGATCAAAGAGAAAGCGCTCAGAAAACTTCGTCATCACAACCGAAGCCTCGCGCTACGCGTTTACCTTGGATAACATTCGGTAACACCCACCTGAATAACTGCTTCCGTTTTTGACGAGCGTGAAAGCTTATGGGAGAGAGGGTATTACAAGTTTGACAGGCCATAATATCTCGGTGAGATAAACGAGGTTCCTGACCGAATGAACTTTTTTATGTTGAAAACGTAAAAATATGTACAAGGACGCGGATTTCTCCCGAAATATTATATATTGATACTAGGTGAAACAACCGTTCTGTGTGTAATCAAAGTAAAGAGTACGTGTACACGAAAGAAACTTGAAAATCGTTTTCTATATGGAACGAATGGAACGAATAGACTGAATGTTCGTTTTAGATGGTAAGCAGCGGATTTTACCGGCAGTAACAAAATAAAAGGAGTACATTATGGCACATCTGAAAAGCATATCCATGGTTCTGATGGCCGCCTTCATCTTTTCAGGCTGCTATACTCAGGTGCATGTAATTGAAGAGCGTCCCGCACGGATGACTACTGATCGCTACAGCGATGAGAGGGCACAGCCGGTAACAGATCAGGATATCTATGATCTGGGATACGAAGATGGTTTGTATGATGCCGGTTTACATTTCCGTGATTACGATCGCTATCGTTGGTCCGCCAGTTATCACTATGCACCGCGCTATCCGCGTTATCGCCCCGTGAGTTCATGGAGTTTTGGATTTTCCTATGGTCATGGCTTTTATAATCCATACTATGACTGGGCCTGGTACGGGCATGGTTATCACCCCTGGCATTCATTCCATTACTACAGCTGGCATGCACCATACAGATGGCATTCTCCGTATCATTGGCACAGATACCCAGCCTATGGTTACGGTGGATGGTACTCGCCATTCGGTCCTAATTATTATGTGGTTTACAATTACTACAACATAACCGGACACCAGTCAACCAGGGTCCGCACCACCAGATCTCCTGTTGCAACAACGGCTACCCGGGCAAGTGCTCTGACTCGCGACGGTACCAGAACCACTGGCGTCAGAGGGTCGACGGCACCTCAAAGTGTCACACGTTCCGGTTCGGCTACGGTAGATCGAAGAACCAATGTCACCAGAAGCGGATCGACCGCTCCAGCTACTGTTCGGCGTGATGCTGGTACCACGACCAGATCAACAGGCTCTGTAACTAGAAATACTGCTCCCACGAGAAGCAGTGGTACGGTGAACCGCAGCAGCACCCCCACCCGCAGCAGTGGTACGGTGAACCGCAGCAGCACAACTACCCGCAGCAGTGGTACGGTGAACCGCAGTAGCACCCCCACCCGCAGCAGTGGTACGGTGAACCGCAGCAGCACCCCCACCCGCAGCAGTGGTACGGTGAACCGCAGCAGCACCCCCACCCGCAGCAGTGGTACGGTGAACCGCAGTAGCACAACTACCCGCAGCAGTGGTACGGTGAACCGCAGCAGCACGACCACTCGCAGCAGTGGCAGCAGCAGTTCCGGTTCAAGGTCACGAAATGATTGATGCCGCAGTTAAAAACGAGAGGCCTGCTAATATCACATGTTCGAAATAACATGCCCTGAAGTGATGTTCATCCACGGCAGGAGAATAGGACGCCTGCGTGAAAATCCATCAACTTTACTCGCTCTTCCGTTTGGTACTACAATATTTCTCTGGTTGTTTTCATTAAAAACTTTTCTCTAACGTATATGACCAAGATCATTCGATTGTTTACATCCACCCTTATTTTGCTGCTGCTCTTGGCTGGGCTCACAACGGTTCAGGCACAATACAGCTTTGACGCACTCAGACTGTCCAGGCAAATGCCGGCACAGGATGCACACAGTCTGGCTCTTGGCAGCTCATCCGTTTCTCGCCTACAGGGATTCGGCTCATACATTGTCAATCCTGCCGTTGCTGCGCAAATGCCTGCAAGCTCATTTTCAGCTGGAATAGGCATCAGGGAAATATCCCAGGAATCCACATTTATTGGTCAGAATAGCTCTTTTAGCGACAACCAAACGGGATTAACCCATATCGGATTCAACTATAAAGTGCCAACGGTTGTTGGCAGTCTGGTTTTCGGGGGTGGATATGTTCAGACGGCAGACTACAACACGGCATTCACGGTGGATGCCTTTAATGACCTGACATCACGCACATATCAGTTTCTGACAGACTATACCAGCGATATCGCCTACAATACCTTTGCGATAGATGACTATAATAACGAACTTGAATCGGTATTTGAATTTGGTGGATTCCAGGGCGTTGACCAGTTTGCCGAAACCACTCGTCGGGGACAATCAGGTGAGTACAGCCTGTACCTGGCCACCGAATTCCAGGAAAATGTTTTTGTTGGTGTATCGGTTGGCATCCCTGTTTCCAAATCCGTATTTGAGCAAGTATTTATCGAGTCAACACCCCTGGATGCCTCCCGTCGTCCCGTTTATTCCGGTCAGCAGAATACGGGCAGCTACAACATAAACCGTATGCTGTTTGAAGAGAAAATTACGGTGGATGCAATAGGGTTTAATGCAAAAATAGGTTTTCTGTTTACCGGTCTGGATTTAATCGACTTGGGTGCCAGTTATTCCACCGGTACCCGCTGGAATGTTGAAGAACGGTTCGATGCATTTGTGCAAACCCGTTTTCAGGATGTTGTTACTATTAATGGCCTGGTACGTACAGATGATGATGGCGGTACCTTTGGACCTCAGCTAAGCGATGAGCTATCCGGAGAATATTCTTACAGGGTTCGCACTCCTTCACGAATACATTTGGGTGCGACTACAAAAGATTTGCCGGTTGCAGATATCTCTGTATCAGCTGAAAGAATCGATTATAGTGGTATTCGACTGCGAGATTTTGACTCAGCAGACCGTGATCTTGAAATCGATGAGAACAATTTCATAAATCAGAATTTCAATGATGTATGGAATTTCAGAGCAGGTGCTGCTGTAACCATGTTCGAATCCATCGAACCCCGTTTTGGCTGGAGTTACATGGCAAATCCGTTATCCTATTTGGAGAAAAACGACAGACACTTCCTAAGTGCCGGTATCGGAATCGGTTTGAATCAGAATACCTCCTTGGATCTGGGCTTGCAATATGGTTTCTGGGAAACTACAGAAGATTTGTACACCGTTGATGCATCCACCGGCATCATCGTTGATCCACAAACCAATGCACCTGTTACTTTCATTGAGACTGCAGATCAGAATGTAGATCGTTTCCATGTCACTTTCGGCATAACGTTCCGGTTTTGACGCGGAATCGTAGTCTGAATTACCCGGGTTTCGGTATGCCGTACAAACCGAAGATCAGATATTACAGGGTATGGTGACCCATCCATTGGTTACATGTCTCGATACTGGTAATGCAGCTTCCTGGCTTTTTCCGGACTGATACCATGTGGATTTACAGTGAATACGGCATTTTTTACCCTCCGAACCACATGCGAAGCGGTGCTTCCCATCATGAGATACTCAATTCCTGTGCGCCCAACCGAAGACATAAAGATCAAATTATAGTTTTTTTCGTGGGCGAGTTGTTCTATTTCCACGTATGGAGTATGTTTGGTGGTGATCACGTGAGCTTCAACGCGCTTGCGTATATTACGGAAATGCGCATCCGCCAGCTCTTCAATGTCTTTTCTGCGATTTTCGGCAGTCTTTTCAGCAGCTTTGGCATCGAAAAACTGTTCATCACTAACGATGTGAATCAGATCTATCGATCCCCCTGTGCCTTCGGCTACACTGTTGGCAAATGGGAATACCTTGTATGAGTTTTCCGAAAAATCAGTAGTCACAAGGAGAGAAGTCATATCAGCGAGATCTGAAGCATCTGTGACGGTGATCATTGGCTTCTTGCACATCCGCAGAACTTTTTCGGTTACTGACCCCATGACAAAACGACTGAAACCGGTCCGGCCATGTGTGCTCATAATCACCAGGTCAAAAGAATTCGATGCATGGATGATAGCCCTTGCCGGATTTCCTACATCCAGCATTGGAGCCGTGAGGATCTCTGAGTTGACGTGCTTTTCCGAGATCTCATGAAGACGATCTTGCAGAACCTTCTCTATTTCCGTGTACTTCTCATGAGGAGTAATGCCTGACCCGACATAATAAAAACCATCCAGATCGGTGACAGGAATATAGGCATGAAACGGTGTTACTTTGCCATCAAACTGCATGGCAAAAATACTTGCCGCTTTCAAGGCATGCTCGCTGAGCTCGGAAAAATCAACCGGAACAAGAATTTTTGGATGTAACATGACGGCTCCCCCTTATCAAATTCATGTGGTTATGTCAAATGAACAAATTGCTGCATTTACCAATCAACATACTCATAAGGCTTATTATATATGATCAACATCGTGAACATATAATCAAGATACTCAATGCTTCTGGCATTCGAAACATGGCGGAGCTGAAAAAAGCTGTTTGCTGATTACCTGTGAATCTGCTAATATGCTCCATTATCCATTGATATCCAGCATTTATGAGTTCAAAAACCTGGTCCGAAATTACATTGACAGAGGGAGAAGTGCACCGGCACAGAATTGGCCCGCTGACCATATTCCTGCGAAAGCTTCTGAATGAAATATGGGTTGCAAGCAGCAGGGATGAAAAAAGAAAGGGGGAGCCGGATAACCTTCCGGACAAGCCGGAATGGGTGCGCATGGCACTTCCAGGAGAGTTCCGCGTGATTCGTCTTGCTCCGGTGCTTCCGGATCGACCGGTGGTAATTGATACAGAACATGCTTATCGGTTCATGAGTCAGACACGTACAAAAGTCTACTCCCGGATTCCCGCTTTTGTCCGCATTACCCCTGCCTCACGTGAGGATCTGATCATAGCGGAGATACCGTCTGTGGTCCTCTCTGAAACCTGGTTCGGCATCTTTACTGAAGGTGAGCTATCCTATTCCCTGTCATCGACTGCCCGCAGGATTTTAACGGATGACCTGCTTGAGCCATACCTGGTGGTTTGCCCAATGGAAATTCGAAATAACAGCAGTGATGAGCTGAAATTTGAAAAGGTGTGTCTGCGAGCAGATCGCCTCTCAATCTATGCAAAGGACAATGCGCTCTGGGCAGATGAAACTGTAATCACTTACAATGGAATGGATTCCGAAACTCATATGGAGATGAAAGGGGTGGTACCTGGAGAGGCTGCCGGTGCCAGTCTTGTGAGCCGGCCCAGAAGTCCTGTTAAGAGAAGCATGGGTCTTAAAACATTCAAGCTGTTAAGGGATTTTCATATTCCGGGTTTTTGATGCTCCCGATCATATGTGGTGTATGCGACTGTAGATTTCGAGATTATAAAAAGTTGATTGTACTATAAACCGAGGCTGATTATGGATTTTTTTTCAACACTGCAAGAGGGTCAGGTTTCTGAGGAGCTGCTGCAATTGGTTCGGGTTTTGATCGTCATTGTCATAGGACTGCCCCTGCTAGTCATTCTTCGGCGTACTCTCAGCCGGTACGTCGCTAAACACTACTCACCGCACTATGGAATGCTGAGTGGCAAGATATTTTTCTATATCGGAGTGACAATACTTGTGGTAACCGTATTCCACGAACTTGGTTTCAGCCTCACGCCTCTCCTGGGTGCTGCCGGAATCCTGGGTATTGCCATTGGGTTTGCCTCTCAGACTACAATTTCAAACGTAATCAGCGGTTTTTTTCTGATTGCAGAAAAGTCATTTGTGGTCGGTGATGTTATCAATGTGCAGGGTAATGTCGGAGTCGTCTACTCCATTGACACGCTATCGGTGAAAATCCGGATGTTCGACAATCGCTTCCTGCGAGTACCCAACGAAACCATGATCAAGTCCGAGTTTATCAACATTACCCGTTTTCCGATTCGTCGTGTGGATTGCAATATCTCTGTTGCTTACAAGGAGGACCTCAAGCGGGTAAGTGAGGTGCTTTTTGATGTAGCTGAAAAACTTCCGTATTCACTGCAGGAACCACCGCCATTACTTATCTTTGATAAGTTTGGCAGTTCCTCGATCGATATTTTGTTTGTGGCCTGGACGGCAAAGGAAAACTTCCTGAAACTGCGCAACGGACTCAACATGGGGATCAAGGAGCGATTCGACAAAGAGGGAATTGAAATTCCTTTCCCGCATGTATCGGTATATGCCGGTTCTGCATCCAATCCGCTACCGGTGGATCTGCTATCGAGCGAAAAAAAAGTCTTCTCTGCTTCAAAAAATATTGAATAGGATGGGGCAGGAGGACAAGTCAATCTGAGAAACTCAGCCAGACTGAAATAATCAAACAATCATGAGTTTCCGGGATGGAGCGATTATTCTTCTTTGTGCGCTTCAGGCTCTAGCATCTCATCCAGCAGATGATTAATACCAAGTACCTTTTCAACATTCAGCACAAATGCGATACCCTTGCCGGGTTTGTCAAGCTCGCCGGTGCGGACAATCGCTTCCAGTACTTTGTCTGTAATCTTTTGAGGCACGAGAGTGAGCACTACCTCTTTTTCCGGTTCAATATTAAAGGAAAAAAGTTTGGCGTGCTCATGAACACCCGTCCCGCGACCGGTAATGATGGTGCCACCTGCAGCACCGGCTTTACGCGAAGCTTCAATAATTTCCTCGCAAAACCCTTTGTTAACAATGGATACAATCAATTCGAATTGTGCAGTGACGTCCATAGATTTCAGTGGTTGATCCTCAGGTTTTTGTTTCTTTTTGTGAAGATGCACAGCTCCGGTGAAGCGGGTTATATCCAAAATGAAGGCAACACCGTTACCCGGTTTGCTCATTTTTACACATTTGCTGATGATATCCAGCACATCTTCGGCATGTTCGTCCGATACCACCGTGAAAATAACATCCTTCTCGGGTTCCATCGGTATGCCCCAAAACGTTTTGCATTTCTCGATTCCGGTTCCGCTTCCATGTATAATGGTGGCACCTTCAGCATGTCTTCGTTTTGATGCTTTAATTATCCGGCTGGTTTTGTTCCGGCTAACTATAGTCAGAATCAGTTTTTGACAATTTTTAAGCTGTTCAATCATTTTTTCGTTCTTTCCATGCGTAGAGCAGACCCAACGTAAGTACGGAAATTATTGGAGCCAATGCAACCAATGCAATCATTCCAAAGCTGTCGACCATCGGGTCTCTGTCCGGCAATACTTCACCGACTCCAAGAGCAATCGCCATTATAAACGTAACAGTCATCGGTCCTGTTGCGACACCTCCGGCATCAAATGCTACCGCTGTGAACGTGGGAGAGGTATACTGCATCATGACAAGGGCAATGATGTACCCCGGAAGTACCAGCCAGACAATGGGAATACCAAACAGCAGGCGAAGCATGGCCAGGGCGATGGAGAATCCGACCCCAATACAAAGTGTATACAACAATACTTTCTGCGGGATATAACCGCCTGACACCTTGTCAACCTCATGGTTCAAAATCCGTATTGCCGGCTCTGCAATCGTGGCCACAAAACCAAGCATAAAACCAATCGGGATCAATACCCACTGATAACTTTTTGAGCCCAATACCTCGCCCATCATCATACCGGCAGGTTCGAAACCGACGTGTACTCCCTGGAGGAACAAAGTTAGCCCGATGAACGCCAGAACAATACCTTTGATTATATTGGTAACTTTCTTCCATGGCAGGCGCAGCAAAAAGACCTGGGCAATCAGAAAAAAGATTACAAGTGGAATCAATGCAAAGACCACTTCGATAATCACACTTGTGATACCATTGAAAACGGAGACATTCATGCTTGATTAACCATATATGATTCCAAGAATGAGGACGGACAGTACCGGTCCAATCGATGCCAGGGCAACCAGCCCAAAGCCACTGTCGGTAGTTTTTCGTCCACCGAGGACTGCGGCTACACCAATACCGTAAGCCAAAATGAATGGTACCGCAAGCGGACCGGTGGTTACTCCCCCTGCATCAAATGAGATGGATATAAACTGTTTCGGAACAAAAAATGCAAGAAGAAAAATCAGAAGATACCCGCCGGTCAGCAGGTATTTGATGGGTATGTCGTAGATAATTCTGAGAACTGCCAATCCCACAAAAATCGCAAGTCCCAACGCGACAGTGTAGATTAGCAGGTGACGGTTGACTTCGCCGTTCGAGACCGTATCAACATAATTTGCCAGAACACGCACATCCGGCTCGGCAACAGTCACGACAAATCCCAATACGAAACTGATGAGTACAATCAGCCAGACCTTACCCATTCTGGGCAAAGCGGATCCGATCAATTCACCAATGGGCAGCAGGCCTATGTGTACACCCATCAGAAAAAAAATGAGCCCTGCCGAAACCATAACCACACCGACGATAAATTGCAGGAAATCTTCCAGTGGAAGCCAGATGATGGTGAATTGAAGCAGTATCACAATAAATGTTACCGGCAGTACCGCCTGAAATACTTCGCTTGCAGTTTCTCGCAGGCTTTGCATCGATTCTTGTAGTTGATAGGTGCAGGTCAGCAGGTTAATTGTAATGTCTGCAGCCGTTTCACAGTGAAAAGGGTGAGCAAATATTCCATCCAACAAATTTTAAAACCACAGATCCATTCACCTGTTCGTTTAACCAACACAAACATCCAATGAAAACCACATGCAACCAATACAAACAATGTGGCGGAGTCCGGTTTTTTCGACTGAAGACAATTATGTGAACACCATCTGACCCGGATATCATTTCAACTCATCCGGAAAAATTTCTTTTTTTCCTCAAGATAGGGGAAAAATTTCCTTCTCAAGGCAGCTGATTCATGTCGCTTCAGCTCAGGATCGGCTTCCAGTAATTCCAAAGCGGTGTTTTTAGCAATTTCCAAAAGATATTGATCATTCAGTATATCGGCGTATCGAAACTCGGGCAGGCCGCTCTGGCGTGTACCGAGAAAATCGCCAGGTCCACGGAGTTTCAGGTCGGCCTCGGCAATCCGGAACCCATCACCGGTTTCTTCCATTGTTCCAAGTCGGCTTCGGGCCTCTTTGCTTTGCTTCACATCGGTCATGAGCATACAATAGCTTTGACGTGCCCCCCGGCCAATTCTTCCCCGAAGCTGGTGAAGCTGTGACAGACCGAAACGCTCTGCATGTTCCACTACCATAACAGAAGCATTAGGCACATCAACGCCTACCTCAATGACAGTAGTGGAAACCAATATCTGAACGCGATTTTTCTTGAAATCCTGCATGACTTGATCCTTCTCGATTGATGGCATGCGGCCGTGCAAGAGTCCGATCTGCACATCCGGGAACTCAACCCGAAGCTGGTCAAACCCCTCCGTGGCATTTTTCAGGTCCATTGCTTCGGACTCTTCTATCAGCGGATACACAACATATATCTGGCCGCCTTCACGAAGCTGCTCTGTCATAAACCGGTGGAGCTTGTTTCGTTCAGATTCTTTCAACACCCGGGTAACGATCTCCTTTCTGCCTGGCGGGAGATCGCGGATAATGGAGAGGTCAAGGTCACTGTAGAGTGTCATGGCAAGAGATCGGGGGATGGGAGTGGCCGACATGACTAAAATATGCGGATTATCTCCTTTTTCTCGAAGCATCGCACGCTGGGCAACACCGAAGCGATGCTGTTCGTCAATGATGGCCATACCAAGACGATGAAATCGGATGGACTCCTGTATGATGGCATGCGTGCCGACAATAATATGGGCTTTGCCACCGGATATATCGGTGAGAATATCTTCCCGCAAGGCTTTTTTCTGATTCCCGGTAAGGAGTCTGATTGTAACCCCGATTGCGTTGAGCCATTCGGAAAGAGAATGATAGTGTTGTTCAGCCAGAATCTCGGTGGGCGCCATCATCACAGCCTGATAGCCGCTGTCAATGGCCATGAGCATGGCACCGATTGCCACTACGGTTTTGCCCGATCCGACATCCCCCTGAAGAAGACGATTCATCTGTTGTCCGGAACGAATATCTCTCTTGATATCGCCAAGTGCACCAATTTGTCCGGCAGTCAGCTTAAATGGCAGCACTTCATTAAAAAAACGACTCGAAAACGGTTTGGTCCCGGCCATGACGAGTCCGGGAGTTTTGTCAAAAACTTCCTTTTTTAATGTCACCACGCTGAGTTCAAAAAGGAGCAGCTCCTCAAACTTGAAACGCTCCAATGCTTTTTGGTGCTGCGCAGGAGATTCGGGAGTATGAATATGCCGAAATGCTGTTTGACGATCTGGATATCCGAAACGTGCAAGCAGCTCTTGTGGCAAAAATTCGGGAATATGGATGCGATCCAGAATCAGAAGGATCCACTTTCGCAGAAGTCCGGATGTGATATAGGTGTTTTTGAAAAACTGGTTGCCCGGGTAAATGGGAATAATTCCGGTAAAACGCTGCTGTCGCTGTTGGTCCTGGCCGGCAGCGTCTGTCGAAGAGAGCTGTTCTACTTCGGGGTGCGCCATCGAGAGAAAACGGCCAAATAGCCTGACTGTTCCGAAGAAAGCGTAAAACTCTCCTTTTTTGATCGTTTTTTTGAAATATGAGATACCTTTGAACCAAACCCCTTTCAACTGACCGGTATCGTCCTGCAGTATAGCTTCATACCGTTTTTTTCTCCCAAACCCGCTTACTCCCACGGCACTGACCGTTCCCATCACAGTCACCTTTTCACCGCTTCCTTTGAGCCGGCGAATTTTGAGAATGGTGCGACGATCTAGATAGGTTCGCGGAAAATAATGGATAAGGTCTTCGGGTGACAGAATGCCCGATTCTTTCAGTGCCTTGGCTCTCGCAGGGCTGATTCCAGGTGTGTCAGTGAGTTTCAATTGATATACTAGTATATATCAGATGTATAGAAAAAGAAGCTTATATGAGTTGAACGGGTGTCTTATTCGGGTTCTGTTTCAACAATCGGGTAGAAACTGAATTTTTATGGCATATGTCAGTTGCGAAGTAGCGTGTAGATTCCATATATTTGCAAACTCTTTAACATCCATTACCAAATCGATTGAACCGTGCCAACGATACAGCAGTTAATTCGTAAAGGAAGAAAGCTTAAAACTAAGAAAACTTCGTCACCTGCGCTACAGGACTGTCCGCAGCGGCGAGGTGTCTGCACACGTGTGTACACAACCACACCGAAGAAGCCGAATTCCGCTTTGCGCAAAGTAGCTCGTGTACGCCTGACCAACGGTATTGAGGTTACTGCATATATTCCGGGTGAGGGACACAATCTCCAGGAACACAGTATTGTTTTGATCCGGGGCGGACGGGTCAAGGATCTTCCGGGTGTGCGCTACCACATTATCCGTGGTGCGTTGGATACTGCCGGAGTTGACGAAAGGCGTCAGCGAAGAAGTTTATATGGCACCAAGCGTCCAAAGTAAATTGTTTTGTAATGTTAACTTATAGTTTTTGACCAATGCGAAGAAGAAGCGCCGATAAGAGAATAGTCAAGCCTGATCCGGATTTCGCGGACAAGTCGGTATCCCTGTTTGTTAACTGCCTCATGAAAGACGGCAAAAAAACAACGGCCCGCAAGATTTTGAAGCAGGCATTCTCGGTCATCGAAGAAAAGACCGGGAAAGTCGGTCTCGATGTATTTAAAGAGGCACTTAATAATACCGCGCCGGTAATTGAGGTGAAAAGCCGCCGTGTCGGCGGTTCTACCTACCAGGTGCCCATCGAAGTGCGCCCCGAGCGAAGCACAGCACTCAGCATGCGCTGGCTTATCCGTTCGGCCAAGGCGCGAAACGACAAGTCCATGGCTGCCCGTCTTGCGCGTGAGCTCATGGATGCAGCAAACAACGAAGGCGGGGCTGTAAGAAAAAAGGACGATACACACCGTATGGCTGAAGCAAACAAAGCTTTTGCCCACTTTCGATTCTAGGAATAACGCAACAGGTTACAGGATTTCATGTCAGCAACAGCAACAAATAATACCAAGATTGTCGAGCAGATAAAAAAGACACGCAATATAGGCATTATGGCCCATATTGATGCCGGTAAGACGACAACTACCGAGCGTATCCTGTTCTACACGGGTATCAGTCACCGCATGGGCGAGGTTCATGACGGTGCAGCCACAATGGACTTCATGGAGCAGGAGCGTGAGCGTGGTATTACCATCACTTCAGCGGCCACCACCTGTTATTGGAATGATCACCGGGTCAACATCATTGATACCCCGGGTCACGTTGACTTCACTGTCGAGGTAGAGCGCTCCCTTCGTGTACTTGATGGAGCAGTTGCTGTTTTTTGCGCCGTAGGAGCTGTACAGCCACAGTCTGAGACGGTATGGCGCCAGGCCAATAAATACGGTGTTCCCCGTATGGCATTTGTAAACAAAATGGACCGTACCGGTGCAGACTTTTACAATGTCATCGAACAGATGAAGGTTCGGCTTAAAGCCAGTCCTGTGCCTCTTCAGATACCCATTGGTTCCGAAGAAAACTTTCGTGGCGTGATTGATCTGATGAGCATGCGAGCCTATATATGGGATGATGCCACTCAGGGTAAATCTTTCAAGGAGATAGATATCCCCGCTGAGTTGGCTGAAAAAGCAGATGAGTTCCGTAAGTTGATGATCGAATCCATAGCCGATTACGACGACTCGCTCATGGAAAAATATCTCATGGAAGAGGATATTACGGTGGAGGAGATGGAGGCTGCTCTGCGCAAAGCCACACTTGATCTTAGCATCACACCCGTCCTTTGCGGTTCGGCATTTAAAAACAAAGGCGTGCAGACTCTGCTGGATTCCATTGTCAAATACATGCCCTCCCCGATGGATGTGGATGCCATCGTTGGCACCAGTGTTTCCGGCAACGGGGAAAAGATGACCCGCCGAACAAGTATTGAAGAGCCTTTTGCTGCGCTGGCTTTCAAAATCATGACCGATCCCTATGTAGGTAAACTCACCTTTATCAGAGTCTACTCTGGTGTGCTCTCCGCCGGATCATATGTACTGAACGCATCAACCGGGAAAAAAGAACGGATTGGTCGCTTGCTTAAAATGCACGCCAACTCCAAGGAAGATATAAAGGATGTGCGAGCCGGTGATATCTGTGCTGCAGTGGGTATTAAAAGTGTGCACACAGGTGATACACTCTGCAATGAAAAGTCACCAATCATTTTAGAGCAAATGGTGTTCCCTGAACCGGTGATCAAACTTGCTGTTGAGCCAAAGACCAAGGCCGACAACGACAAGCTGACCAACGGTCTGGCAAAGCTTGCCGAGGAAGATCCCACATTCAAGGTCAATGTAGACGACGAAACGGCTCAGACCACCATTGCCGGAATGGGAGAGCTTCACCTGGAGGTGATTGTAGACCGGCTAAAACGGGAATTCAAAGTTGAGGCAAATGTCGGGCAGCCTCAGGTATCCTACCGTGAAGCCATCACAAAGGCGGTGACACACCGTGAAATTTACAAGAAACAGACCGGTGGTAAAGGAAAGTTTGCCGATATCCAGTTTCAAATTACACCTCTTGAGGGGCACACCGGATTCGAATTTGAAGATGCTGTCGTTGGAGGTAACATACCGCGCGAATTCATGTCTTCCGTGGAGAAAGGATTCAAGGCAGCTCTGAATAATGGCGTGCTGGCCAATTATTCTGTAGAAGGGGTGCACGTCCGGGTTTATGACGGATCCTATCACGATGTGGATTCCGATACCATCAGCTTTGAAATGTGCGCCAAGATCGGATTCAAGGAAGCTGCCCGGAAAGCAGTGCCTATCCTTCTGGAACCCATTATGAAAGTTGAGGTGATCACGCCGGAAGAGTATATGGGCGATATTATCGGAGATTTAAATGGCCGCAGGGGTGTCATCGGGAAAATGGACAATCGCATCGAAGGTTCTGTGATTGATGTTGAAGTGCCGCTTTCAGAGATGTTTGGTTACTCAACGCACCTACGTTCCCTGTCGCAGGGCAGAGCCGTTTACTCCATGGAATTTGAAAAATACGCACCGGTTCCGGAATCGATTGCGAAAGAAGTTATAGAAGAAAAAAAATAACCAGGAAAGCTTAATACGCAAGTTATGGCAAAAGAAACTTTTGAACGGACCAAGCCTCACGTAAACGTGGGAACGATCGGTCACGTGGATCATGGAAAGACGACGCTGACCGCGGCAATCACCAGGACCCTGGCGGCCAAGTACG
>SKXL01000214.1 GCA_007128425.1 Balneolales bacterium
ATAATCAGGATCCAGCTCGGACAATAGCGGAAACCGGCAAATAAAACGGCTTCCTTTTCCAATCTCGCTCTCAAGTGATATGGCTCCTCCCAGCCGACCAACAAGCAATTTTACCGTATAGAGTCCAAGCCCGGTTGACTCTTCACCGCCTGTAGGTTTGGCAGTAAGCCTACCAAACATTTGGTACAGGTTTTCCTTATCCTCGTCTGAAATACCCGGTCCTTCATCTTCCACTGCGAGCTCCCACGCACTGCCATCCACCTTGTTGACCTCCACCCGAACGCTGGAATGACGCGGTGAATACTTTACGGCATTTGAAACCAGATTGTCTACAATACGGCTCAGATATGCAGAATCCGATTCTGCCACCAGCATCTCAATCCTGTCTTGAATCTGAATGTCCTTTTTTCTGGCGATTTCCTGAAAGTTCGTAACGGCATGTTTTACAATCTCATCAACAGGAACTTTTTTCAGTTTCAGATTTTTTGTCTCTTTTTCGATAGTATGCACCTCCAGAAGACTGTTAATCAATTGGTTCAGTCGGTTTGCGGAGTTCATCGCCATCTGAAGGTGCTCTTTCTCCGTCTCATCGGTGAGTGACTCACCAATCAACTCCAGAAAACCGATTACTGCAAAGAGCGGATTGCGCAAGTCATGGATAATCATACCAACAAATCGGCTTTTTTCATCATTGAGGTGTTTCAGTTCCGAGTTGAGATGCCGGAGTTGGTTGTTCTTTGCTGTTATGACCTGATTCTTCTGTTTCAGTGATCGATTTACCTTTTCCAGTTTACTCATGTTTCGAAACAGAAACAGCAGTAAAATTACAGTAACCAGAACTCCAATAACAAGAGAGATCAGTCCCAGTTGTTGATTGCGGCCTAGACGCTCACGATAGGTAAGCTCCTGTCTTAAAAGCTCATTTTCTGCCGTCCGCAATTCCAGTTCAAGTCCGGCCCGCACCTCTTCAAATTCTCGATCACGTCGTATGCTGTCGATTTGATCTTCATAATTCTGTCTTTCACGCACGGCTGCCAGCGCCTCCCGGTAATCTCCCTGAGCTTCATTCATTTTTGACTGTATGTCCCAGTTGCGGGTGAGTACATCCAGATTATCCAGGCGTTCCGCGAGCGTACGCGACTCAAACAGATACTCCTGAACTTCATCAAAACGCTCTTTTTTATACAGTGTATTGGCCAGGCCCACAGCGTGATACATGATTCCAGGTGCAAAATTGATGGAATGGCTCTCTTCATAGGCCTGAGAAAAAAAGGAATAGGCAAGATCAAACTGATCGGTTTCAAGATAAATCTGAGCCAGGTTATAATAGTTCTGAATGAGCCTTGGGCTGATACCCATTTTCTGGTTGATCATAACCGCTCTGAACAAGGTATCCGCTGCGGCCTCTTTTTTATCCATCTTGCTCAGTGAATTGGCGATATTATTATAGTTGGCAGCGATTTGAAGTTGATTTCCTATCTCCCGATTAAGCGCAAGCGCCTTGTTGTAGTGCTCCAATGCCGTTTCATAGTTGCCCTGGTTATGGGAGATCAGACCTATATTGTTGTGAGCCACGGCTTTGTTGTCTATTTCACCTGACGCTTCAAACTTTTCAAGTGATGTGTAATAGAGCTGCAACGCATCAACAGGAGCCCGATTGGATATCGCTCTGGCCCTGGATGCGTACAATGCCCCCAGTGATGAGGCATTGTCAACCCTGGACTCAAGTTCCATGGCCTTGTCAAGCATATCCATTCCTTCGTCATCCCGGCTATCCGCAAACCGTAAGTTGGAAAGCTGGATATAGGCCCTCATTTCATGACGCGGACTACCATATTCCTTAATCCTCTCCAGATTGCTTTGCAGCAATGCTTCCCCCTCTATTAACTTATTGCGATCCAGATACGATGAAACGAGATGAGTTTTGGCTTCGATAATGGCAAGTTGATCATTTGCCTCCGTCGCCTTGCTTATGACAACGGCACCGAGAGAGTCAACCTTGCTGAAATTGTTTTCCTGCAGTGCTTCACGGATATTTTCATTCATTTCTGCCAAATTTGAAGCAGATGAACTATCGGCATAATCAGCTTCTATTTGCAGGTTACATGACACAAACAGAAGCAGTGAACATACCCAAAGTAATAGCAGAAATGGTCGATTCATAGCCCTGAGAGACGATCTATTAAGATTTCTTAATAATAATGAAATATGCTAACTTTAAAAAATAATCAGTGATCTGTTTTTAAAGCTTTACGCAATTTTTTTGTACCTGACTTATTTAGATGACATTATTACACTAATGAATACGTTTTACAAATCGGTTTACAAGATTCCGCTTTCTATCAATCATCAGTACTTCAGAACTATGAAAGGTGCTAAATAGAATGTTTTTCTATACGTTATAATGCATCAATAGAAAAAAATGCAACAATATCGATATGTAAGATGGTTTTTTCTGGCGCTTGGCCTGGTTGCTGTACTTGGTCTGACCGGGATGAACGTATACTCGCTCTATGCCCTTCATGAAAACAAGGTGCAAAATTATGTTGAAAACCAAAAACAACAAATGCTTGAGTACACCAATCAGGTCAGAACTCGCTTCAGATATCCGGTCAGACACTTGTGGCAGCTTGATATGGAGCAGGTCAAATCATCATTGCAGTCACCGGAGATGGTGTGCAAAAACCTTACAGCTATTGTAGATGAAGCTGTTCAGGATGGACTTTTTTCGGAAATCTACCTCTCTACTGCCGATTGTGAAGCTTGCGACCATTTTGGCGCACCGCTGTGGAAATATCATGCTTCGGAAGGGCGATTTTCGGAAACCACTAATTACAATCAACTTGTCAGTGACGGACTCGGTATCACCCAAACCCGGATGAACGCACTTATACAAGATTACCGATGGAGCACTCGCGTCATATTTGACACACAAAACAGCATGACTGTGGCGCTCATCAACTCGGCAAATAAAGAAATTGTCGGTTATCTGCTTTTTGTGATTGATCGGGATTATCTGGTTAACTCCTATATGGCACCCAAGCTTGTCGATACGTTCGGTAGAGGCAGTGAAAGCGGTATTATTATCTGGCTGCACGACTGGACTAAAAATGAAGTGCTTGCAACTACCCATCCTGATGCACCCTACAGCTATCAAAACGTGGATTTTATCCAGAATTTTCCCGATCTGCTGAACGACTGGAATCTCAAAGCTGCATTTACGGCTAATCCTGACATTGCCGCATCAAGGGCTTCTCTCACTCGCAATCTTGCAGTACTTGCGGGAGCCATGATCCTGCTTTTAGGCGCGTTTGCTTTCATGTTCCTGATTGCACAGCGGGAGCGGTCGCTTGCCCAGAGACAATCTCTTTTTCTTGCCAATGTCACCCATGAGCTTAAAACACCACTTTCGGTTATCCTTGCAGCCGGAGAAAATCTGTCCGACGGCCGTGTGACGGATGTAAACCGTCTTAAATCGTATGGATCTCATATCTACAATGAATCATTGAGATTAGGGCACATGATAGATCGGTTGCTCGATGTGGCAAAATCAGACAATCATAATGCCGGTCTGCAGAAAAAGGAAACAGACCTGGTTCCGTTTCTACGCAACTACCTTGAAAAAAAGCATGATTACCTGGAATCACATGATGTGAACGTGCATTTGCAAACAGATGAACCTGTTCCTGATATCCTGGTAGATCAATCCGATCTGCACTCCATTCTGGATAATCTCATCGACAATGCCATTAAATACAGCCCCAAAGGAAAAAAAATCGAATTACGTATTTATCGTACTGACCAACTTGTTTCGCTCGAAGTCTCCGACTATGGCATCGGCATCCCAAAGGAATTTCATAAACTTATTTTCAACAAGTTTTTCCGGGTTGAAGATGCCTTGACCGCCCATACCAAGGGGCACGGACTGGGTCTGTCCATCGTCAAGGATCTGGTCACAAGAAATGGCGGTGAAATTGCGGTAGAGAGCACAAAGGGGAAAGGATCTGCTTTTACCGTGAAATTTTCTTCGGTACACGTATTCGGCAACGGAAATACAGACTCTCAAAAAAAAAGCAAACAACAGGAAACAGAACATGCCTCAAAATAAACACACTATTCTTATCGTCGAGGACGAGCCCAGTCTTATCTTTACTCTGAGGGATACTTTGGAAAACGAAGGTTTTGAAACCATTGTCGCAGAACATGGCAAGGCGGCTCTCGAAATCATTGAACAAACAATACCGGATCTCATGATTTTGGATGTTATGCTGCCCGGCATGAGCGGGTTTGACGTATGTAAAAAAATCCGGGAGAAAAACCTGCTGTTTCCAATTATTATGCTTACCGCGCGGGATCAGGAAATTGACAAAGTGACCGGACTTAATATCGGCGCCGATGACTACATTACCAAGCCGTTCGGAGTAAAAGAGCTTCTGGCAAGAATCCAGGCGCGGTTGCGTCGAAGCGACGATTATAGTGGCAGAAAAAATGATGTGATCACTCTGGAGAATCTTCAGCTCGATTTGAAAAATGCTGTTGTCAGAAGACCCGATGGGGATATTGAATTGACAACCCGCGAAGTCGAAGTGCTTCGCTATCTGGCCGGTTATCCTAATGAGCCTGTTACACGCAGAGCATTACTGGAAAATGTCTGGCGGTATGATTACAGCCCGAATACCAGTACCAGAACAGTCGACGTCCACATATCAAAGCTGCGGAATAAAATTGAGTTGCGCCCCGATGACCCAAAGCATCTTGTGACCATGCATGGTGTCGGTTATATGCTCAAAATGTAATGATGTACTCATGTCAAAACAGCCTGTCTGTTGCTGTCTGGAATACAGGCTTTTCAGACATTTAATGTGGTTAAACCGATTCGTACTCCGAAACCTGCGATATGAATTCCAGGAAACCGCGGATCTGATTGTGGAGTAGTTCTGCTACCTTCTCGTCTTTTATTCCTTGCTCTTCATCAAAGTTTTTTTTGACCCGCTGCAGGAATACTCGTTCCGGGTATACATGTGCGTTTCGGTAGGAACACACCATCTGCATCTGCTCAACCGCCCTGAGAGCTCCAAATGCTCCAGCTGCTTCACCGATGAATGCTATGGGTTTTTTGCTGAAGGCTTCCGGGAAGGGTAAGTAATCTATAAACAGTTTGAGGATTCCCGGGAAAGAACCGTTGTATTCCGGTACGATCATCACAATCCCGTCTGCATCGATTACCTGATTGCGAAATGCTTCAATTTCCGGCAGATTCTTCCCGTACCTGCCACCTGCGGCCTCGTGAATAGGAAATTCTTCAAGACTGACAATACGTGCTTGAACGCCCTTCTCCTGATAATGTGGCTGAATGTATTTGGCGATTCTCAGTGCCATTGATCCCGGTCGATCTGTGCCGCTGAGTATGCATATGCTTTTCATAATATTCTCAAATTTATTGACAGCTTATCCTGAACGTGAAAAGTGAAAGGTTTTTTTCTACACCCCAAAACAGATAATCATGTGGATTCATTCGCTTCCCCCGATCAAATATATCTTATAAACAAAAAGCGCTTTTCCGTAAAATAAAAGTTAAATATTAATATAAATTTATGTTTTTAATAAAATTAATATTGACTTTAGAAATTATTTCATTACTTTTTAACGCATTATTTAGAGTTAACTTTAAAATATACTGTAAATAATGTCCTGAATAATGCCGATGTAGTTAAGGTCTTCCAGCTTTAAATGCTTTGCATCATAAGCACGGAACTTGTTGGAAGATTGGATCTCAAACATCGAAACCTAACTGGAAACTAACAGATAGATTGCTCATGTGCTTTTATTGGCGAATGGCCAATATTACTGGTTTGCTAAATACCATGAATGCGCTATCTGTCATTGATAATCTAAAACGAAAACTAACAGATGAAACACACGACTTCAGTTATGTCAATGAATAAATCGGGGAAGAACCGGTCGCACCTGGTGATCCCTGCAACCCTTTTACTGCTGCTGACTCCGGCTCTGAGTCTGGGCGCATCGTATGACAGTATGGAAGCCTTTCGGGCATCTGCAGAATATGCCGCATTTGTGATCGATAATTTGTGGATCCTGCTCGCTGCTGCCATGGTTTTCATTATGCATCTTGGATTTGCAACCGTTGAAAGCGGGTTCACACAGGGTAAAAACTCCATAAATGTCATTTACAAAAATGTCTTCATTCTCTGCACAGGTATTCTTACCTATGGTATCATTGGATTTCAGCTGATGTATCCCGGTGATTTCAACGGTTTTCTCGGGCTGGGCGGGCTCGGCATCGGCTTTGATGCCTCTGATCCCGTTGGTATGTTCACACCGGCCTATGGGGAACAAATGACGATCTACAGTGATTTCATCTTTCAGGCCATGTTTGCAGCCACAGCCGCCACCATTGTGTCCGGTTGCGTAACCGGAAGAGTCAAACTTTCCGCCTTCATGATATTCGGAGCATTGCTGCTTGCATTTTGCTACCCTGTCACCGGCAGCTGGGTCTGGGGCGGCGGCTGGCTTGACAATATGGGATTCTATGATTTTGCCGGATCCACACTTGTTCATGGTGTTGGCGGCGCTGCCGGTCTTGCCTGTGTTATTATTCTTGGACCCCGAATGGGTAAGTATGTAAATGGTAAAATTAACACGATTCCAGGTCATAGCGTCCCGCTTGCAACCGTTGGCGTCTTCCTGCTCTGGTTCGGCTGGTTTGGATTCAATGGCGGGTCCGTTTTGAGCGCAAATCCGGCAGAGGTATCCTATGTCTTTGTGACAACTGCCATCGCAGCTGCGGCAGGTGCTCTTGCCGCAATGCTTGCTGCACGTGTACTGCTCAATAAGCTTGACGCTTCTATGGCACTGAACGGCATCCTTGCCGGTCTTGTAGGTATTACTGCCGGTGCGGATGTCATTGCACCGCTTATGGCTGGTGTGGTAGGAGCCATTGCGGGGATCATTGTGGTCGGAGCCATTCTGATGTTCGACAAGCTGAAAATAGACGATCCGGTCGGAGCCATATCGGTACA
>SKXL01000019.1 GCA_007128425.1 Balneolales bacterium
CCCGTCACACGAACATCGGCATACGACGAGATCACCCAGTACCGTTCCGGATTTTGATCCGAGTGAAGTGCTCCTATTAACCCTCCGACAATCCAATCCCCGGAAACCTGCCCTACAGCATAACAGGACTGAATCACACTTTCGTAATTTCTGCCCACCAAGCCTCCTACATTGTTTCTGCCAATAACATTGATATCTTCAAGCCCAAGATTTTTAATGACGGCATTTGGGAAAGCAAAACCGAACAAGCCAACTTCATTCTCCTGTTCACGGGCGATGGTTAGTCCGGTAATGACATGTCCGTCTCCATCGAAATGGCCATCAAACCGGAGCGGTTCAAACCCTTTCCCGTCATTCCACTCCGCTGTTTCCGAGGCATCAATATCGGCAATCAGGATAAAATGACTGCTTCGGTGCTCCTCCTGACCGACATCCTGTAGCTGCTCAATGGTCTCAATCTGGTAGGGATCCTCTTCGGTGCCTGATCCCCCGGCAAATTGGGACATTATGGGGGAAGTAAACAGCGGCAAGAAAAAAACAGTCAGAATTAATATTTTCACAGTCAATGTATTCATATTCAGCCTTATGATTTTAGTCTAAAATTATAGATGAGAATGCCTGTATAACTCCTTTTACTGTTGAGATTGAAAAGACTCACAGAACAGGTGCCGTCGGACACCCGGGCAAATCGCGAATGGTGCCGGTTGTATTGGTGGTGTATTCCTGGAGACAGGGTAATGGCTTCGGACAAGTGGCGACACAGGCGAGACCGCCGGGTTTCGGGCGAATGCCGCAGTGTGTTACCGGATCTATGGCCATTCACACTTATCTGTTCCAGAATCACATTCGTAATGGTGTTGCTGGAGGTGTGTCTAAAAAGTCCTGCGCCGGCATGTTGGCCCAATGCCGGACTCGGGTCCTTCGTAATCAACTCTCCCGTCATTATGGTTGATAATTCCAGGATCGCGAGTCCTCCGGTCTGTCTCCCGGTTGTCAGCATCGTATTCATGATGCCCTCTTTTCATGGGTAATAATGTCAAAAAAAATCGGACGAATAATGATAAATATGCCAGGCACCTGGCTTGCCGATCCCAAAAAATAAAAAAGCAATCCGGTTAATATTAAGATACCCCCCCCTTATTTAAGGTCAAATTTTTTTGAAATTATTTTAATATTTTCGATAAAATCAGGATTTTGATTCACTTATTGAACCTTGCAAGGTGCTTCACGGAAGGCGGCTCCATTCCGCTTTTCACTGCAAACCGGTACTTTGATTTCATAAGCGGTACTTCTCTTTTTACATAACAGAGGACCGGGCCACCCTCACGGGTTTTCCGACTATCTTTAAGTTCACGTGTTTATCAAATGTGCAAACAGTGCGGCGTAAAGTTGTTTAAGTACTCTCAGGGGGTTATCCGCACGTTGCCCTTCACGAGGCCACTGTCGACGTTCACCTTGCGATTGCAACCCGTCAGCTCACTCACCTTACAAACGTCATTTTTCCTGTTTTTCTTACTGAACCAGCTCTTATCTGATAGATATAAACGCCACTTGCCAACCCTTGCGCGTTAAACGGCACCAAATAGTGGCCCGGGTCTGCCTCGCGATCAAAAAGCCGGGCCACTTTCCGCCCGGTCACATCATATACGGCGACAACCACATGCTCCCGTTCCGGCACGCTGAAAGGGATGATCGTACCCGGATTACCCGATTTCTCCGAAAAAGGGTTGGGATAATTGGGTTCCAGCACCACCACATCCGGCAGGCTTCTGATTTGAAATTCCAAATGAAAAGACGCCGGTTCATGCGGATCGGTATTTGTAACGGCTATGATAATTGAATCCAATCGGGATACCGTGAAGCGGGATGTCTTTTGCGTTAAACCGCCCGGGTCGGTTTCGGGAATCCACTCGGCGGTAGTCCCATCATTGAAATAACCCAGCACCCCGATCACAGAGTTGCTGTGACTGTGGATCTTCGACAAAGAAATCTGCCCGACCTGGTCGGATTCGGGGTAAAACATCCAAAATGCACTCGAGATAGTGGAAAGCTGATCACTCACATTGTATCCATCAGCAAGCGTATCCGGAACCGGCTCGATGGCGGCATCCGGGTAGGCGGCTGATTCAGTGAAACCGTATCCGTCAACCGTACGAATACCTGAAGCAGCATGCCATAGATAGTTGCGTGCAATGAGCTCACGAAGCCGGTTGCTCCCCGTAACCGGATCACTGCTGAGAGCCTGTGTCATCGCCTGTATCATCGGGATCACCGGATCGCGCCGAATCTCCTCCCAGACATCAACCCAATACGCAATGCCAAGGTGTTCGGCAAAGAAAAGTGACCAGGTCACGTGACTGTATGCAACCGGGGTGGATTTTCGGGGATTGCCGAAAATTCCCCAATCGCCCCGAATGTAGTTGTAATAGTCATTGACCTTAGGAAAAACGATATTCTCCATCATGGTCGCATCCATCTCAATCCAGTGAGTCGTCCCTGCATCGCCCTGCCACTGGTTTGTCGCAAACTGGATGGCGTGTTTGAGTTCGTGTGCAATGGTCACCTTAAGCGCTCCAGGCTGATTGCCCTCGGGATCGTCGTTTGGAGGAAAATTGATGAAATTGTGATGCACCACGATGCGCGTGGAGGACCCATCCTGGATGGTGTAACCATAGGTCCGCGAACCGATATTCCGAAATTCAATGGTCAGAGGTCCGTCTGCCGCCGGATCAGCAAATCCCATCTCTTCGACTTGCCGCTGCCAGGAATAGTCCGCAAATTCCGAAGCCCGTTCAATATAGTCGGGGATTCCGGAATTGTTTTCATCGTTGCCGGGTACGGCATGGAAACCATCCCGATTAAACACCAGCTGAAAGCGTCCCGAAGCAGACTGATATGTTTCCGTGGTTTCCATATCCTGGGTTACGACGTCCTCAATCTTTCTTCGGATGTGAGGCTCCACCGACTCCGGGTCTTGGCCATGAAGCATGATCCATGGTGTGAGGCATTTTATCGGTTCGGAATCTGCGGTCCAAGGTTCGGAACTTGCAGGCCGCGTTTCAAAGTCTGCAGGCCGCGTTTCAGAATCTGCAGGCCGCGTTTCAGAATCTGCAGGTCGGTGTCCGATCGCTTGAGCCGACAGCGGCACAATTCCTGTCAGTATAAGACTTACCACCACACGGATTGATAGAATAAACAAAAATCGACACATATATGAAGAAGCCGTATTGAAGCGTTTTTTCAATTTACCACTAACGAGCGGCAGAACCAACTAATCACAGATCCAGCACATGACAGAGCAACTGTTTTCGGAACCCTATCGCGTTATTCTCTACTACAACTTCGTGCCGCTTGCAGACCCGGTGGCGTGGAAGGATAAGCATCTGGACTTTTGCCGCCGCCTGGAATTGATGGGACGCGTGTATGTCTCGGCTGAGGGGGTCAACGGCACCCTGTCCGGGACGAACAGCTGTATCGAGGACTATAAAAAGGCGCTTCGCTCCCTGGACGGGTTCGAGGGCACCGAATTCAAGGAAGATCCCTGCGACCGCATTCCCTTCGCCCGGCTTAGTGTGAAACTTCGACCGGAAATTGTGACGCTGAAAGTGGATGAACAACTCAATCCGAATCGTGAAGGCGGCAACCGGCTTCGCCCTGATGAATGGCGGCGTGTTATGGAATCCGGCGAGGACTATGTGATGATCGACGTGCGCAATAACTACGAGTCGCGCATTGGCCATTTTGAAGGGGCGTTGCGACCGGATGTCGAGAATTTCTATGACTTTCCCAGGTGGCTGGAAGAGTCCGGCATCGACAAGAATAGAAAGGTGCTGATGTACTGCACCGGTGGCATTCGCTGTGAAAAATTCTCGGTGCTCATGAAAAAGCGGGGTTATGGGGATGTGAACCAGCTGCACGGCGGCATCCTCAACTATGCACGTGAGGAGGGTGGGCGCCATTTCCGGGGCAAATGTTTCGTTTTTGATGACCGACTGGTGGTCCCGGTCAGCCCGGCCCACGAGGAACCTATCAGCTATTGCGATATCACCGGCGAACCGTGCGACACCTACATCAATTGTGCCAACATGGAGTGCAACCGGCTTTTTGTCTGCTCAGAGAAAGGGGCTGAAATGATGGAGGGATGCTGCAGCGAGGAGTGCCGCCGGCATCCGCGAAAACGACCGTTTGACCCCGACAAAGTGTATGCCCCCTTCCGTCGGTGGTACCACTACTTCGACACATCCTTCAAGGAACGCTCCGCCTGACTGTTACCGGGGTAAATAATGCCGATCTCAACTGCCATTCCATCCATAATACCACACTCCGATGCTCTTTTTCGTAGTGTGCGGACTGTCGCGCCTTATGCGAGGCACCTGACATGCCGGATAAAGCGGGAGGATGTCGATATGGAGATCGGATCGTTTCTCATGCGCCGGCTTCCATTCCGATCGCTTTCCGACTGGAAGCAACGGCTGCACGACGGACTGATTCTCCAGGGCGATATCGTTATGAGGCCGGGAATGCGGCTGCAACTTGATCCGCCGCTTGTTTTTTTCACTCCGGCCCAGACGGAGCCCAGTGTGCCGGATGAGGTTGCCATACTGGAAGACACCGCCGACTACCTGCTGGCCTACAAGCCCGCTCCTATGCCGGTGCATCCGGGTGGACGATACAACAGGAATGCGCTTACATCCATCCTTAAGAAACAAATCAAGGTGCTGCATCGCCTTGATTCTGTCACTTCCGGACTGATGCTATTCGGTCGCAGCCGTTTGTTTTCTCAAAGGGTCAGGCAGGCTTTTTCAAATGGTGATGTGGAAAAATCGTACCTGGCTGTAGTTTCCGGAAATCCGGATGAAGACCGCATAACCATCGCCAAGCCCATCCGGAGAAAAGAAGGTTACATTTTTGAATGTGCTTTGAACGGCAAAGCTTCCATTACAGGGTTTGAGGTGCTCATGCGTGGCAGGAGTGCCGGCGGTGCCAGGGCGGCACTGGTTGAATGCCGACCGGTGACCGGTCGCACCCATCAAATCCGGCTGCACCTCCGTGAGTGGGGCCACCCGGTGATCGACGACCCGCTTTATGGCGTCCCGACAACCCGAATCGTTGGTACCGACAGCTTCCCGATGCAAAACAGGGGCATTTCACTGCTCCATTATGCTCTGCATATCCCCCGGATGGGTCTCTCCTTTGATCTTGCCGATTATTCGTCAATACCGGAATTATCAGCAACAATAACGGGATTGCGGCAGTACAGATAAAACAATTTAACAGCTACCCCGGCTGTCTTTCCAGAATGTTTCACATAGCATGGCATAAACATCATTTGCTTTGCATACTTTTACTTGCCATTCTTTCTCATTTTATGTCGTTTTAACCATCTTTCCCGTTATCTTGAGTGATAGAGCTGTTTACTTTCCCGGGCATATGCAAGTAGCAGCAACAAAAATCCATAACCTTCTCTTTTCAATCCGGTGTGTCAAACTGACCAAATCTCAAATTGTACCTGCATGCCAATCACAACAAACAAGAGCGTAAAACAGCAGAAACACCTGTTTTACATACAGCATCTCCTGCCCGAAATTGTGCGACCGGGCTCCCGGAGCAGCCACAGGAACTACTCGGGATTACCTGGTTTTGCTTGGCTTTATGGAGGCCGGAAACTGCTATTCGTTTTTGTGCTAATTGGGATGCTGATTACATCCTGCAGCCTTTTCGAAACCCGCGACCCGGAGGATCCGGGAACCACCACCGTGCCGGTCTTTATCCAGCCGGATCGCCCACAGGATGTGATACAGAACTTGCAGAATGCAGTCAGGGCTCTGAATCTGGACAACTACCGCCGCTGCCTTGCCGAGCGTTTCGAATACGAGCCCTCCTCAGATGCCCAAAGCAGCAACCCGGATCTCTGGCAGGGATGGGGCTTTGCTGAAGAGGAGGTCTATTTCAACAATATGCGCGCCGAGGCAGAGGGTCTTAGTGGACATGAACTGCAGCTGGAGAATCGTAATTTTGTCCAGATTTCGCAGGATCAGGAGCGATTTGAGGCAGACTACCGGATGACGGTTCAACACAATCGTCAGGGACTTCCCGTTTCGGCGGAAGGCCGTATGCGGCTTCTGATAACCAGGGACGAATCGGGTATATGGGCCATCGAGACATGGACAGATGATATCTCCGGAGAAAGTGATTTCACCTGGAGCGACTTCCGGGCGGCTTTCTTCTGATTAATAAACCGATATCAAAGTTTTTTTAATTTTCTCAGTAATAAAGGTTCCAGTAAAATAGACTTGATACCTTTCATGACAAGTTGAGCGTTTTTTTCAGTGGTCTGATCAGCTTTTTTGTCATTTAAGCATTATCGTGTATTAAAAATGCCCGCGCAATTCGCTGAAAACGGTCCGGCTGATCAAGAAAAGCATAGTGCCCCGCACGGTCGATGCCAACCAATGCTCCGTTTTTCAAGCCCTTCTCCATGCGTTCAGCCTGATACCAGGGTGTCGCTTCATCCTCTTTACCCCATAGCAGCAGCACTTCATGCGATATTCGGGGTAAACAATATTCCAGATGCTCCGAAACCGATCTGACAAACGTCTCTCGCATCACACCATCCAGTTTTTGATAGTCTGACGATCCAAGCGACTTCCATAAACTCGTATTTCTAAGCCATTCATTGGCTTTGATTTTTAAAGCATTGGGTAAAAGGACAAAAGGCGCTTTTAGTATACTGGCTGTACATCTTCGTCTGTAATAAGAAAAGCTTCTTTTTGGTTTCATTCCGGCACCACCGGTAATAATGATTTTTTTCAGTTCTTCCTGATGTTCATTCTGTGATTCATTGCCCGGAATCACAGGATCCAGGTCATCTGCTGATGCTTCCGTTCCGGCCCACTTGAGCACGATACGGCCACCAAAAGAATGTGCAAGCACATCGGTCGATTCGCCAATAACTTCCCTGGTGAATACCCGTGTAAATTCCGTGTATTCAGTAATTCCCCAGGCAATTCCCGGAGGAGGAGTTTCGCCGAATCCAGGCAGGTCGGGTACATAGCATGTACGGATATCCGACAGAGTTCGTGCCACGGGCAGCATAACCCTGGAACTGCTCCCCCAGCCGTGAAGGATCAGCAACGGAGGGCCGCTTCCGACTTTATGATAGGAAACCGGAATTCCCTGATATTCAAATTGTTCCTTTTTTATTTCTGTCACTTTTCTCCGATCGAAACTTGCTTTGAAACAACAGGCATCGCATGTTAACCGGTCTTTCTTCTGTTGCGTACTTTGGCCACCATCTCCCGGGCACCGGCAACGGCATGATCACTTACATCTGCACCGCTCATCAGAGAGGCGATTTGCCGGATGTGCGCCTCCTCATCCAGCTTGTGAATATACGTCGCCATACGATCACCCGTCTCCTGCTTTTCAACCATAAAGTGATTGTCGGCCTGACCCGCAATCTGCGGTTGATGCGTAATCGCTATGATCTGGCAGTGTTCGGCCAGGTCATGCATGGTCCGGCCGACCTGCTCGGAAACCGCACCTCCAATACCCGTGTCAATCTCGTCAAAAATCATCACCGGCAGGTGCTGTTCGCGTGCAATGACCGATTTCATGGCCAGCATAACACGTGAAATTTCTCCACCCGATGCAATGCGCACCAATGGTTTGGGTGGCTCCCCCTTATTGGTGCTGATGAAAAACACGATGTCGTCCGGTCCGTCAGAGTGGCACGCCACACGATCTCCATCCACTTCTATCCATCCGCTTTCATCACGACGCCAATCAACATGCGTTTCGAACTGGTTGTTCGGTATGCCCAGCTTCATCAAGGCTTCCGAGATCTGCCTGCTCAATATATCACCAGCATTCACTCGCACATCATGAAGTGCTGCTGCTTTTGCCTGCAGGAGTTCAAGCGATGCTGCAAGCTCTTTTTCCTTTTTACCAAGCTCCAGATCAAAATTTTCAGCCAGGTTGACCGACACCTCGAGTTCCTGTCTGTACCGGATCAGGTCGGGAAGCAGACGGCCGTATTTCTTTTCCAGCCGGCGTACTTCCGCCTGTTTCCTTCGAAGCTCTTCCAGGCGCTCCGGATTGAACTCAATTCGCGACCGGTACCGTTCGGTATGGGAGAGCAGCTCCTGGAAACTGACTTTAGCAGATTTTAATTCTTCGGAGTAGGTACGAAACTCCTCTTCAATCTCGGCCATATCATCCAGTGCATCCTCGACAAGCGAAAGAAGATCCATCATGTTGCGTTCACTTTCGGATCCCAGTTCGCCGATCAGCGCCGCTTTCTGATCCAGCTCCTCGGCATTGTCCAGCCGATTCATTTCGGCCTTCATCTCTTCGAAGGCTTCGGCGTCCAGCTCTGCCGCCTCCAGCTCATTCAATTGAAACTTGTGTAGTTCCATTTTTTCATGCAACTCCCTTTCCCGCCTGGCCAGTGTTTCACGCTCTTTCCTGATCCGTGTCACCTGTCTGTAAGCCTCGTCATAAGCCACTTTGTGCGGTTGTACCCGGGGTAACGCATCTATCACTTCGCGATGATGATCCTGTTTCAGCAGAAGCTGATGATCGTGTTGCCCGTGCAGATCCACCAGTCGATCTCCAGCCTCACGCAGAACCGATAAATTCACTGGTGTGTCATTTATGAATGCCCGGCTGCCATGGGGTCGGATCTCCCTGCGCAGGATAATTTCACCGCTTTGATCACCGCCCTTCATATTCTCCGATTCGCCACCTCTGTCTCCTACCGTTTGCCCGGCCGGGCCATCATCACCCCAATCCTTCATATAGCCTTCGATCTCATTTTCAGCCAGAAGCCGGCCTACCACCGGATCCGGTTTGCCGCTGGTCAGGATAACCGCTTCCACGATAGCTTTTTTCGCACCCTGCCTGACCGTCTCGGTATCCGCACGCTCTCCCAGAACGGCATTCAGCGCCCCGATGATGATGGATTTTCCCGCTCCGGTCTGGCCCGTAAGGATATTAAGTCCGGTGCCGAATGTCACCTCCAGTTCATCGATCAGCGCATAGTTTTTAATGTACAGGCTCTTAATCACGGCGCCGGCTTTTCCGTTATTTGATCCGGTTGCTATTTTATTGGAATGACGGACAAGTTTACTGTTTACAAGCTTCATCCGCTTTGCAAAGATAGGACTATTTTTCATTCTTGTGGAAATCTCCTGGTTTATGGTGCCAACACCTGGCCTTTTCCATTAGACAATGGAAAAAGTAAATACTTACACTGCGGATTTGGCAGGAAAATGGCTATTTTGTCATGCAATGAAAAAAAAGATGAAGCATCTCCAAGATCATCATATTGTTGACGCACCGGATCGCGTACCGGTGATTCCCCTGAGGGATACTGTCATATTTCCAAATACCATGTTCCCGATTCTTGTCGGGCGATCTTCAACGATAGCTGCCATCAATGCGGCGGTGGAAAAAGACAAGTATGTCCTTTTGTGCGCTCAGCAGGAACCGGATGATGACAGTCCAGCCCCGGATAAAATTCACAAAAAAGGCACACTGGCACAGGTAATCCAGGTGCTCCACCTCCCAAATGACTTGTTGAAGGTGCTGATCAGCGGTATCCGGCTAGCCGAAGTCGTCCGATTTGAGCAGACCGCACCTTATTTCGAGGCTTCCCTGAAAATCGAGGAGCCGAAAAAAGTCCGGATGACACCACGGCTTAAAGCGCTCATCCGTAAAACAAAAGAGGGTTTTGAAAAACTGGTGCTCCTCAACCAGGAATTACCCGAGGAAGTGCTGCTTGGATTTGAGCAGAATTACAATCCTCAAAACCTGCTCTATTTCATAGCATCCTATCTTGATCTGGACATCGATGAAAAGCAGCAGCTTCTTGAGGAATCTGATCTGAGCAGGCAATACCGCAAGGTACTCACCCACCTGACCGGTGAACTCGAACTGCTTGCCGTCTCCAATGAGATTAACGAAAAGGTTCAGGATGAAATCCAGGAGACTCAGCGGCGCTTTTATATTCAGGAGCAGATCAAGGTGCTTCAGGAAGAGCTGGATGATGAAAGCTTCTCCGATCCTGAACTGGCGAAAATAAAAGAGAGTCTTGAGACCCGGTCAATTCCTGACGCCGCACGCGCCAAAGCATTTGAGGAGCTGGAAAGACTGCGGAAAACACCCGTAATGTCACCTGAATACAGTGTTTCCCGCAACTATCTTGACTGGATACTTGCACTGCCCTGGGGGAACTATTCCGAAGACCGCCTTGAAATAAAAACTGTGGAGGAGGCACTTGAAAAGGACCACTTCGGCCTTGAAAAACCCAAGGAACGCATTCTCGAATATATTGCGGTCCTGAACCTGGTCAAAAAAATCCGGGGACAGATCCTTTGCTTTGTGGGTCCGCCCGGCTCTGGAAAAACCAGTCTGGCCAAGTCCATCGCCGATGCAATGAACAGAAAAATGGTCCGTATTTCCCTTGGGGGAGTCAGTGATGAGGCTGAAATACGCGGCCATCGCAAGACCTACATCGGCTCCATGCCCGGACGCATCATTCAGGCAATAAAAAAGGCCGGAACAATGAATCCGGTGATCATTCTTGATGAAATTGACAAACTTGGCCGTGATCTGCGGGGCGATCCCTCTTCGGCTGTTCTTGAAGTCCTTGATCCGGAGCAGAACGATACGTTTAATGACCACTATCTTGACATGGACTTTGATCTTTCACAGGTCATGTTCATTACCACGGCAAACGTGGCAAGCCATATTCAACCGGCCCTTCTTGACAGAATGGAGGTCATACCGCTGCATGGATACCTTGAGCATGACAAGATCGAGATTGCAAAACGGCATCTTTTGCCCAAGCTGCTGAAGTCACACGGCCTGGTACCTTCCCGGGTTCATTTCAGGGATGAGGCCATACGCCTTGTTATTCAGAAGTATACTGCTGAGGCCGGAGTACGTGTACTGGAACAGAATCTGGCCTCTATTTGCCGCAAGGTGACTAAAAGAGTAGTGCAGGATCAGAAAGAAGGCAAACGATTTTCACGAATAACCATAAATCCGAAGCGGGTCCGGGAGTTTCTCGGAGTGGAGAAGTTTAAGGATCGAGACCTCGAGAAAGTTGACAAAGTAGGAAGTGTCAACGGTCTTGCATGGACCAACACCGGTGGCAGTATTCTCAACCTTGATGTCGCCCGGATGTTCGGCAAGAACAAGCTCCTCATGACCGGGCAGCTTGGTGATGTAATGAAGGAGTCCGCCCAGGCCGCCCTCACCTACATCCGCTCACATGCAGCCGACTTCGATCTGTCGGAAGATTTCTTTGAAAAAAACGAGATCCATGTGCATATACCTGAAGGTGCCATACCAAAAGATGGTCCAAGTGCCGGAATGGGTATTGCGCTGGCCATGATTTCCCTGCTGACCAACACTCCTGTTCGCCATGATGTTGCGGTGACCGGTGAACTCACGCTTCGGGGTGAAATTTATGCCATCGGCGGACTCAATGAAAAACTGCTCGCCGCTCAGCGCAAGGAGTTAAACAAAGTGATCATTCCAGCTGAAAACATACCCGATCTTGAGGAGATCCCGGAAAAAGTAAAACAGGGCCTTCAGATTGTCGGTGTAAACCACATATCTGAAACACTGCCTCACGTTTTCCGTTCACTCCGTTTTCCATCCTCAAGGACCGCTGCCTATTCAAAGAACAGGGGTCGCGCTGCAAATAAACGCAGTGTTACACAAAATCACTGACTTGCAGGCATACCAACCAGGACACAAGGTTCCTCATGTCCCGGTTTCAGGAGGATGCGCACCAGCTTGTTTCCGTGCTATCAGATGAAAACGATCATCCGCTTCATTCTGACTTTCCACCAGAAATTCCGGTGCGACACGCTCAACGAATAGTTATTCATATGATCATCTTTTCACCAAATCCTTACATCATTTTTTTGTTTATTTTGTGATGATTCCCATTCATCACGGCCAATAATCTTCTGATGACTGACGTATTTGCCCAGGATCAACTTCATGAGGACGACCGGGAGGCACTCACCCGGCATGATCTTGTTGTGCCCGAGGGTCATCTCGAACAGATGCGCCTGGATAAATACATCACCCAATTCATCCAGAATGCAACCCGAAACAAGGTCCAGGAGGGCATTCGCAATGGCTGGGTGCGGGTTAACGGACTTCTGGAAAAGGCATCTTACCGGGTTCAACCGGGTGACGAGATCGTCATTATCATCCCAAAAGCACCACCGCCGGAAGCCCGGGCCGAAAACATTCCTCTGGATATCGTTCATGAAGATGAGGATCTCATTGTAATCGACAAACCTGCCGGAATGGTTGTGCACCCGTCCTATGGAAACTGGACCGGTACACTTGTCAATGCGCTGCTTTACCACACCCGCAAGCTCTCCAGGGTCAGTGACCAGCAAGATTTCATGCGTCCGGGTATCGTGCACCGGCTGGATAAAGGTACCAGCGGGCTTCTCGTCGTTGCAAAAAACGATCATGCACACCACCACCTGTCAAAACAGTTTGCCGAGAAAAGCGTCGAACGTACGTACCGCGCCGTGATCTGGGGTGTTCCGCAACAAGACGAAGGCACAATCGACCAGCCCGTTGGTCGCGACTCCTCTGACCGTAAAAAAATGGCTGTTCAGGAGCAGGGTAAGGGAAAGAATGCCATCACGCACTACCAAGTGCTGAAGCGCTATGATCATCTGGCCCTGCTGGATGTCACCCTTGAAACCGGCCGCACGCATCAGATCCGTGTGCATTTTTCCTGGATGCGGCATCCCGTGCTCGGCGATCCCGTTTATGGTGGAGATTCGGTGCGTTACGGACCCAATACCGGCAGCAGGAAAACCATGTTTCAGAATATATTCTCACTTCTGGGGCGCCAGTGCCTGCATGCCCGGACGCTCGGCTTCGAACACCCAACCACTGGAGACTGGTTCCAGTTCATCTCTGAAGTACCGGAGGAGATGGAAAAAGTATTAAAAAAACTTGATCGTTACTGCTCATGACGCTATTTGGCCGAACAGTCTGCCCAATAACACAACCACGAACAGAATACCAACACAGAAACCATGACAAACAAAGAGATTCGCATCAGCGTCTCACTCGACGATAACAACATCCCGGATAACATTATCTGGGATGCAGATGACACCAGTGCATCCGCCATGCCGGTCAGAGCCATGCTGCTCGCCCTCTGGGACCACCAGAACAAGGACACCCTGCGACTCGATCTCTGGACCAGGGACATGAGCCGGGATGAGATGAAGATTTTCTTTTACGAAACACTCAAGACCATGGCCGATACGCTTGAACGATCCATCGATGATAAACGCATATCAGGAGACATGCGAGATTTTTGTTCCTATTTTGCAGAAAAAATGGATATTTTGGAAAAACCTGGGAATTGAATGCCCGTTTCCTGTCAATAACCCACATATTATAATGCAGACAAAACAGATTCTATACGTCGAAGACGATACGGCTAACCAGACGCTGATCAAACTGTTTTTCAAGAAAGAGCCCTTTGAGCTGACCACAACGGACAATCCTGATGATGCACTCGACCTCATCAAATCCAACTCCTATCATGTGATCATTGTGGATTTGAACCTGCGAAAGGAAGGTGACGGAGCCGAACTGATACGTGAGATCCGCGAAGTTGACGGATACGAATCTGTGCCCGTTTTTGTATTCAGTGGACATGATATCCACAGCTTCCGGGATTACGGGATTGAAGACATGATCCAGACCTATTTCAGCAAGCCGGTCAACAAGAAAACTCTGATCAATGCGATTTGGGAAGCTCTTGAAATAGAACAGAACCAAACGTGACCGCGCTTTCCCGTTCACTTTCGTGCCACAAGTCATAGCCGGCAACCGATCCTTTAAGTTCGGGAAGAGCGCACATAGCGGTATAGAGAGGAGGAAAACCGCAAATCCGGTAGGGATCAAAGTCTCGCTTTATCAACGCGAGCAGTTCTTCTCTCTGCCCGTTTACAGCCAGATCAAGAAACTCCCGGTCAAACCGTTCAATGGCTTCAAACATGGTGGATGCCGGATCGGGATCGCCAAACTTTTTGCCTACGTGTGCAAGATCTCCCGATATCAAAAAAAAGGTGTCGGGATCGTCAGCGAAATGGTGACTGAGGAGCGAAGCCATGGCAGCTACTTTCTGACCGGTATCACCATCCTCCATATAATACAACTCTTCAAGTGAACCTACCAGAATCGGGACAACGGAAAAGGAATGTGACCATAGATACTGCAGAAAAATAAGGTGCAGTTCAATGCTGTGCTCGTTCCGGTGCGCCCGGTCCGTAAAAGAGCAACCGGACATCTCTGAATTTTTTTCAAGTATATCAATAAAATCCTGATCGGCAGGAACCACACCCAGCGGTGTTTCAAAACTTTTTCGCGTCACCACAAACGGCTTTCCATCATAAAGCGGATAGTATGATCCGGAATAGTGGGAAGTTGCCAGAAGGACCACCCGTTTGGGCCGAAGGTCCGCCAGCCGGTGAAATGCCGGAATATAGGATGAGAGTCCGACCCGGAAATCTATATGAGGGGCATAAAGCGCTTTAATTCGTCCCTCTTTCGCGCTCAGCCTGTGCTGATCCTCTCCATTTTGTGAAAACGCGGCATTCAGCAACTCTCTAATCTCCATTTCCGTCTGCGGATAGGATTGCCCCGCACAGACAGCCGGCCTCACATCTTGACTCTCAAAGACCTCTTCGATCTCCTGCTTGCACTTCCGGAACCATGGCGACATCAGCAGGCACGACTCGTCGAGTTGCCGCACAAATGCCAACAGCTCCATCTCATCCACCTCGCTTCCGTATCGCTTCAGGTCATTGCAGATATCCCGTACAGAGAAATTGCCGTCAAGCATCGGCAACAGCGCTGCAATTTGCCGGTCAAGGGCTATGGGTCCGGGCAAATAGCCCTGCGGATCATGGAAATAGATCAGCTCTTTATCTTCATGGGTGACCGGAATCATCTCCACATCCGACCTGATTGGTGGAAGATTTATTTCCACATCACTGACCAGCAATTCTTTTTTTCGTTTGTCACTATCACGTTTTTTGCTGCTTCCGGCGCCACCGGTTTGGTCGTTTTGGGTGCTATCGTTGCTGCCGTTTTTCATTTTCGATGATTGTTACAGGTGCAATGAGTGCCATAGGTTTCACAAACGGGGTGGTCCGGAGGCGTTGAAAAACGCGCCTTGCACACCGCCCTGCCATGTGCAATCAACAGATGCGACAAATTGGTCCATTCCTGCTGTGGAAAAAGAGTCATCAGATCACGTTCGATTTTTTTCGGATCCTGGTGTTTTGTTAGTGCAAACCGGTTTGCCAACCGCCTGACATGCGTATCCACTACAACACCATAATTGATACCAAACGCATTTCCAAGTACAACATTCGCCGTTTTTCGGGCTGCACCGCGAAGTGACAAGAGTTCATCCATGGTCTGCGGTACCTCGCCTCCAAAGTCAGCAACAATTTTTTGCGCCGACTCCTTGATAGCCTTTGCCTTGTTCCGGTAAAACCCGGTCGTGCGGATCGCCTCCTCGATCTCCGGCAGCGGCGCATCAGCCATCGCCTGCGGTGTAGGCCAGATCCGGAACAAATCTTCCGTCACAATATTGACCCTTACATCTGTACACTGTGCACTCAATATGGTTGCCACCAGCAATTCAAACGGATTTCTAAAATTCAGAGCGCAGTGTGGGTTGGGATAATGAGCATAGAGGTCTGCCAGGAGCTGATCGGCTCTGTCTCTCTGTTTTTCCGTTTTCCGCGGCATTTTCTGTTTATTATTAGATGATTTCACGTGTTCTGCGAGCTACTTTACTTTTTAGTGGATGGATCCGTATTATTTTACGTAATTTACTTATACTATTGAAGCAGCCTTAAACATTCGC
This sequence comes from Balneolales bacterium, assembly GCA_007128425.1. Lineage (GTDB taxonomy): Bacteria > Bacteroidota > Rhodothermia > Balneolales > Natronogracilivirgulaceae > SKNL01. Next base: position 15,944 of record SKXL01000019.1, read on the forward strand.
ATTATTACCATTAACCAGCTGTCTCTGATTCTTAACATTTACCATGGCAATGGCTTCCGAATCGATCTCCCTGGATTATCGCAAGCTGGATAACCTCATTCACTCGCGAATCCGGCTTGCACTGATGTCCGTCCTGACAAAGGTTGATGATATCAGTTTTAATGAACTGAAGAAAGCCCTGAATGCAACCGATGGCAACCTGAGTACCCATCTGTCAAAACTGGTAGATGCCGGTTATGTGTCCGTGGAGAAACTGACCTACGATAACAAAACAGAATCACGTTATCGCGTCACCCCAAAAGGCCTTAACGCATTTGCCAACTATATCATTGACCTTGCACCTTTTATTGGATGAGGCGGCCGCTGCCGTTGTTCGACGCCGGTAAAGCGACAGTGGTACCGTTGGGCCGGTTACGGGAAGATTCCCATCTGCTCGTACGAAACGGCCACCTTTTTGATGGCACTGATATACGCTGCTGTACGTAAATCTGTCTGGAATTTACCGGCAGTTTCGTGCAGCATGTGATACGCCATCACCATGGTATCTTCAAGACCTGAATCCACAATATCCCGCTCGTCAGGACCTTTTCCGATGCGTTTGAAATCATCATCGCTGAACTGCTCGCCGGTGAGGCCCTCAATGGCATTCAGCAACCGTGACATCGCATTTTCCTCGTAGCGACGGTCCATTCGACCGAAGCGGATATGGGACAGGTTCTTTATCCACTCGAAATAGGAAACCGTCACACCACCGGCATTGAGATAAATATCGGGAACAATTAGGATGTTTTTCTCAAGCAAAATGGCATCCGCTTCGCTTGAAAGCGGTCCGTTGGCTCCTTCGCCGATGATCCTGGCGTTCACTCTTCCGGCATTTTCAGCGGTGATCTGGTTTTCAAGTGCTGCAGGGATAAGGATATCACACTCCATCTCCAACATGCCGGCCGACTCCTCAATAAACCTGCCCTCGGAATATTCACGAATCGATCCTGTTTCACGCAAGTGATCGCGAAGTTTCTCAATGTCAACTCCTTTTTCCTCATAAATGCCACCATGCACCTCGGCAACACCAATGATGATCGCTCCGGCATCCCGGAGGTATTTGGCGGCGTAGTAACCTACGTTGCCAAGACCCTGGACAATGACTTTTTTGCCTTCCAGGCCGGTTGTGAGACCGAGCGCCTCCATGTCTTCCTTGTTGTCGCAGGCTTCTCTCAGGCCGAAGTAGATTCCGCGCCCTGTGGCTTCGGTCCGGCCGCTGATTCCGCCCTGTTCAATCGGTTTTCCAGTCACACAACCCTCACTGTCGAGTGAGTCGACCATACTCTGGTAGGTGTCCAGAATCCAGGCCATTTCTCTGCTGGATGATCCGTAGTCAGGGGCGGGAACATCGAGTCCCGGTCCGATGAAGTTCTTCTTGATCAGTTCAAAGGTGAAACGGCGGGTTACGCGCTCTATTTCAGCAGCGGAGTATTGTGACGGATTGATACGGATCCCCCCCTTGGCCCCGCCAAAAGGCACGGACACAACCGCACACTTATAAGTCATCAGGGCCGCAAGTGCCGTTACTTCGTCCTCGTTTACTTCAAGAGCATAGCGAATGCCTCCTTTCGTAGGCATTTTATGAGTGCTGTGAGCGGAGCGCCAGCCGTGAAGAACCTCTACACTACCGTCATCCCTCCGCAAGGGAAAAGAGACGTGATAGGTACTGTTGCATGCCTTGATCTGACTGAGCAGACCTTTTGGAATTTCAAGATACCCCGCCGCCCGGTCGAAATTTTTATTTACCTGTTTGAAAAATTGATACGCAGCCATAATGAAATAGTTTAAGGAGGATTAAAATTGCTTGGGTGGTAAGAAAACTTTCGGTAATGAAAGGTTATAAAATGATTGTCAGGAAATTATAAAGGTACGCGGGGTTTTCAGGTCAACAGTGGTATATGCCCGATATCCTTCCATGTATCTGGCGGGCCTGACACACGCACCAGATATATTTTATCCGGAATAAAGACCAGGTCAAAGCGCTTTCCCACCCGGTCAACGATCTGCGCTTTCTTGTCAGGATCCATTTTACGATACATCAGGCTTACATGCGGCATGTAGCTGTCATGTTCCAATCTGAACTCTCTGAGACAGCGTTCACGTAAGGCAAGAAGGGCTTCATTGGGAGCAATTCTCACAAAAAGCGAAAGGTATAATTCATCTTCGTAATCTGTATCCAGCAAATGCAGGGTCATTGGCTGACTCCCTTCTGCGGCCCTGTTCAGCCTCACGTGAAGATCCTCCTCCGACCCGTGGATGCCGCTCGCCACGGTAATGTGCGGATCAAACCTTGGTGCGCTATAAGAATCGGCCAGGCTGTCGATAATACGCCTGAGTATATCATCTACCTCACCAGTCGGCTTGAGCCAGAGGGCATATTCCCCGCTTTCTCTGATTTGCGCTTCTTTATGCAAACTCATCTTTTGTGAACGTGTAACGATTCTTCATGCAAACTGTTCAGGTCTAATCTCATGATATCGGCAATGGAAGTCAACTTATAAGTTCAGGGTTTTTTTTCTTAGCTCACCGGTTTTAAGAATCATGTTGGTTGATCCGATGCCACAACTTAATATCGTTCGCAGGGCCTCGTCAACCGGAACATCAACGATATGAACGCGCTCTCTCGGAAGATGGTAGATGTTGCCTGAAGTGGGATTCGGAGCCGTGGGAATAAACACGGTATAACTGCCGTCGGGGTGCTCATCTGTGATGAAGGCGGTCATCATCGTCTCACTGGAAAAGGGACGTACAAGGGCTACTGCTGAAAACGGCGATTTACTCCTGCCAAAAAACATCATCACCGTCTCCTTTATCATGCTATAACCCGGAGCGTGACGAAGAGTGGCATTTTCAACTCCCCTAAAAACAAGGTTTCCCATTTGGGTCTTAACAAACACCCCGATGAGAAAACAAATAATAAGTATTGATGAAATGACAATCACATCTGCCAGAATCTGCTGCAGTGGTGTCTTCTCTACAAGAAGCGAGGTTACCGGGTAAATCACATCGGTCATAGCACGGTACAGCCAGCGTACTACCAGAAAAAAAACCAGTACCGGCATCAATACCACCAAACCACCGAACATTGACGTGCGTATGAAGTTTTTAAATTTGGTCATCTCTTAGTTACCTGCGGGGATAGTATCAGCTTGAATCAAATTTTGTGTCTATATAAAGATGTAAACTTAACGGTTATGCATCACATTGCAATACATCTTTAAAAAAAATTCAGGTCCTTTCCACTCCGGAATCTTGTCCTCCGCTATCGCTTCACTGATCCGGCATGGCATTTCCATCACATAATTGCAAATCTGACCATCTGCGGATATCTTGCTAATTCTCTTCAATAGAATCAAAACCGGATGACCAGCAAACAAAGACAAAACGAAAATCATACTGAAGACCACTCAGGTCAGGAGGAAATGGAGCGTATTGATTCGGGGAAAAAATCCGGTTTTGACCCGCTTGCTCCATACAAAGGATTGGTTCGACGTTTTTTTCAAATACACCGCCATGTAACCGGTTTATTTATGGGCGGTATTATCGCCTATGTCGCATCACTCTCAAAAGAGCGAAAAAAAGGGCTTCGTTCCTTTCCATCCCGTTTCTCAGCCTTCCTGATGCGGCCATTTGTCAAAAGGGACTTACGCAACCTTCCTTTTCCCGTACAGCTTCGAAGGCGTCTAGAATTGCTTGGACCCACCTACATCAAGCTTGGCCAGATTCTTGCTCTCAGGGAGGATATTCTTCCAGAAGTTGTTACCCGTGAACTGAAAAACCTGTTATACAACCTCCCACAGGTTCCTTTTGAAAGCATTCGTGAAATCGTGGAACAAAACCTGCGTGGCAGGCTCGAGGATTTTTTTATCTCTGTGGATGAGCAACCGCTCGGCTCCGCCTCGATAGCTCAAACCCACAAGGCGGTAACACTTGACGGAAAAGTAGTTGTACTTAAAGTGGTCAAGCCCGGAATTCGTGATACCGTTGAAACGGATATGATCCTGCTTCGGTGGCTGGGACACTTTTTAAACTGGACCATTCCTCAGTATCAGCCAAGAAGGCTGATACGTGAATTCGGATCCTATACCATCAAAGAGGTCGATCTGGAGAACGAAGCGGACAATGCCGAAATATTCAAGGCTAATTTCAGCGATGTGAAATACATCCGCTTTCCGGAGATTTACAGGGAGTACAGTACAAGAAATGTGTTGTGCATGGAGTTTATGGATGGAAGATCACCGGATTCAAAAGAGCTGGCTGAATCTTCGGCTGAACGAAAAAACAAGATCATAGACCGTGGCGCAGAAGCGATTATACGGATGCTCTACAAAGACGGTTTTTTTCATGCCGATTTGCACCCCGGGAACCTCATGATCATGGACGATAATAAAATCGGCTTCATTGACCTGGGTATGGTTGGACGCTTTGAGGACAGGACCCGACGCCGCATGCTCTATTACTTTCACGCCCTGGTTTCCGGTGATGTTGAGGGTGCAACCCGAAACCTCACTGCAATGGCGCGCATTGGCAAAAACGGAGATCCAAGCGGATTTCGGCGCTCTGTAACCGATTTGCTCCGCCGGTTCTATCAGCACGCTTCGTATGGTGACTTCAGCCTGGGGCAGCTTATCATCAAATCTCTCGCAGTCGGTGGACGGCACCGTGTATTCTTTCCTGTTGAAATGACACTTATGACCAAGGCGCTAATTACCTACGAGGGTGTCGGCAAAATGCTTAATCCAAAAATCGATGTTCCTGCGGTCTCCAGGAAATATGCATTGAAGATTTTCCAGGAGCAGTTCCATCCGGCTTCCATTGCCAATGAATTGTGGCGAGGAACTCCGGAACTGATCGATGTAATCATGAGGCTGCCGCGAATAACCGCCGACACCCTGAACCACCTTGAAGACACGCTCAACGACCGGACACCCAAACCCGATTCGATTCAAAACCTCGGAAGTAATATCATGAGTGGAGCTTTCGTACTGGCCGGAACACTGGCCGTTGTACAAAACGGTCCGTGGCCGTTATGGAGCGGACTGTTTATCATTGGTCTACTCTTCTTTTTATTCAACCGACGACTATGATATCCAGTCATCGCTACTCCAATATCACTCCCGAAGAGGATCCTGTGGATTTCGAGTACCTCGAAAGTTTCTACAGGGAGGTCTCATCGTGGATCATTGCCTACTATTACCGTGCCTCTCTCCATGGATTCGATAATATACCCAAAAGTGGTCCTGTAATTCTTGCCTCAAACCATAGCGGCAATGCCTTTCCCCACGATTCCTTTGTTCTTGATCAGCTGTTGTGGCAAGAGGGTGGATTTGGAGTGAATGCCAAAATAAAGCCGCTTTATTCACCAAAGTTGGCCGTTAACTGGTGGATGAGACCTTTCGGCCTTGACAACTGGTGGCGCAAGTTTGGGGCTGTTGACCAAACCTATATTAATTTCGACCGTATGCTCGCACGAGGCGGACGGATGATCTATTATCCTGAAGGCATCCCCGGCATTGGAAAGGGTTTTAATCGCAGGTATCAGCTGCAAAGGTTTCAGCCCAGCTTTGTAAAACTTGCATCACGCTATAATGTTCCCGTGGTGCCGGTTTACGGAGTTAATGCCGAATGGATTAACCCTGCCAATTTTACATTTCGCCGGCTTGACTTCCTCAGCAACCGGATTCTCGGCATTCCATTTCTGCCTGTTCCCCTTTTTATACTTGCCGTCATATTTCCTTTCTTCTTTTATTTTGGCTTTCCCTGCAATATGAAGTTTTTTGTCGGAAAACCCATTTCCATCAGAGATGAATCTGCCCATGGAAATAGCCATTCAAATAATGAACTCAACAGGGAAGAAGCGGAATCTATAGCAGAACATATACGCAAGAAAATGCAGAAGGAATTGAACGAGCTTACAGTGGAGCATGGTCTTCGTCCCTACGATTTTGCATCCTTTTTCCAGGCTTTTCGCAGATTGAAAAAGAGAAGATGGATTACAAGTCCGTTTGGCTGGCCTATACTGTTTACACGCCACTATCGTGATTTCCATGACCGAAAAGCAAAACGAAACATCACGAGCCGTTGGATGCGTGATTGGGACCTTATCGGCTACTACTTGCCTTTTGGTTGGATTTTCCTGGCTCTGTTTCGCAAGCTTCGAAAACCGCCTTATGGCAACCGTGGCTTGAGTAAAGTGGAAAAAATGCGAAAGGAGGGGAGCTTCGTCTGGTCTATTGCCCGGGAATCTGACACCAATAGCTGAAGCTCCCAAAAAATGATTGGCTATCTCTTTCTATTTTTTACCCCCGTCTGACTTTCCTCCGCTTTTTTGAGAGGTGCGGGCAGATGAGCCCTCTTTTTCTTTCATACTGTCCAGTTTTTTATTAAGTGCATCAACCTTGTTTGAAAGTTCTTCTATTTCCCTCCGAGTAGGAATACCCAGTCCGGAAATAATGGACTTGAAGTTCTTTTCAATACGCTCTTCGGTTTTGTCGAAAGACTCATTGATCTTGCTGCCGGTTTTCTCATAGCGCTCGGATACCTCATCCCAAAGTTCGTCCAACTGCTCTTTCCTCTTTTTTTCATATGAAGCTCCACGATCTACAAGCGTGCGGAACAGCTTGCTGCCCTCTTCTTCAACCGCTGACAGAGCGCCTAATCCGGCCAGCCATATTTCCTTGGCCCGTTCATTCCATTCGTGTTTCTCCTTCTTTTCTTTTCCGGTCTCTTTTTTCTTTTCACTGCTCATAATGCAACCTCGTTGGATAATTTGATGATTTTATTTATCGATTTCGTCTACTTTCTTTTCCAGCTCCAGCACTTTTTTCTTCAGTTTTTCGAATTCATCCCGATTCAGCCCTTTTAGCAACCTGGCTTTTCGATCATGGATCCAGTCTCCCATTCCGCTTCGGAAATCATCCCATTGCTGATCCAGGAATGATCCACCCATTCTGACCCATTCATGCAGGATAGGCACAGATGAAGAACCAGATTGCTTGTTTTGATCCATGATGATTTGACGAAGTACCTGGGCGGTGTAATCCTCCTTTCCGCTTTTGTCTGTTACTCGTATGCTTTCTCCCGATCTGATGAATTCAGCCAGATCACCAAGTGACACATACCTGCTTTCTTCTACGTCGTACATTTTGCGGTTTGTGTACCGCTTTATCCATCTTTCAGTCATGATATTATCCTCTCGGTGTATCTGTTGCAAAAAAACTGTGTAACTTCATATACGACAAATAACGCTTCGTGTTACGAATTATTATGCGGTGCGTTAATAAAGGAATCTGTCTTTGAGTTACTCATGGCCGTTATTCAAGTTATTTTTTATCTGATTTTGTCTATTTCATCCGGATTGATATATTCTTTATGGAGTATTAAACATCCTCCAACCCTCCTTAAACATTATTAATAAAAGATGAGAATAATAATATTTGGTCCTCCTGGTGCCGGAAAAGGCACCCAGGCAAAAATGGTAGCTGATCATCTCGGAATCGTTCACCTTTCTACCGGAAAATTGTTTCGCGAGGCCATCAACGCAGGTACGGAACTGGGCAACATTGTCAAGTCTTTTATAGATGAAGGACATCTTGTTCCGGACCAGACTGTCGTGGATATGGTGGAACAAACGATAGCCGGTGATGAATACAAAGATGGGTATGTCATCGATGGATTTCCTCGGACTGTTGAACAGGCAGTGGCGTTCGACCATCTTCTGGAGCGTCGAAACGAAGTTGTGGATGCCTTCATTTCCCTACATGCACCTGATGAAGAACTCATACAGCGTCTTTTGAGTCGCGGAGAAGGCAGGTCAGACGACACGGAAGAAAAAATAAAGACTCGTCTGGATGTCTATAAAGAGGAAACCGCACCCGTCATGGAATACTATCAGCAGGCGGGTATGTTTCGGTCTGTCGACGGTACAGGCTCCATTGAAGAGATATATCAGCGGATATTATCGGCTTTACCCAAGCGATGACCGGTACCACTCCACACAAAGCGGAGTCACATCCTGAATGGTTTTCACATCGCTGAATAGTGTGGCTCCTTTGCCAAGTACAAAAAAAGGCACAGCGTTTCGAGTGTGGGTTTTAACTGAAAGATCCTCAAGATTACCGTGGTCACTGGTCAGCAGCAATGTAAAGTCGTTTTCCGGCTGTTGATCCAGCAAGTGTTGCAAAAACCGGTTTAGCCGGACGAGTATATTGTGTGCGAGAGCGGCGTCCCGGCTGTGTCCGGCTTTGTCGGTTAGATAGTATTCCACCAGTACAAGATCACTGTTTCTGGTAGATTTAATCACCCTATCAGCTGCCTCTGTTTCGGTAATGACGGGTACATCTATTGCAAGACGTTTCCGCCAGGCATCCTGGGTCAACTCCGCTGTTATGGCGCTACCATTGATAATTTCTTTTACCGAATTCAGTTTAAATCCGGCTTTTACGGTCATAAAAGTGGTGCTCGACCATCGGTTGGTAGAAGTCACATAATCAATAAATCGTTTTGGAAAGGCATTAATAAAAAAACAGCGGCCCTTTTCTGCACCAATTTTTCTGAAGATGCTCTTCTCTGCCAGGAGTTCGCGAATTGCCGAATGGGGATATGGGCCAAAGTGTCTTCCAAGCATACGGGCGGAGTTGATACCTGTAAAAAGTGTTACCTGACCTGTTCCGCTTTGCGGCAATCCCTCCACGCCCAGGCACGCATCAACCGGAAGAAAGACATGATTACCATTATGATATTTTTCAACTGCAGATGTAAATGACTGTCCCCCTGTCATCGCTGAAAATGCGGGATAGTCATTCATTGTGAATGGGTTATGCCCATTATCAGCACCAAGTCCGACTCCATCTAAAAAAATGAATACCAAGGCCATCAGCGCTCAACTATGATTGTCACAGGTCCGTCATTAACCAGAGAAACCTCCATTTTAGCAGCAAAAATCCCGGTTTTTACTTTACCGGGTATCGTCCGCTCCATATGGTAAACCATCTGTTCATACATCGATTCGGCCTTTTCTGGTCCGGCTGATGCTATAAAGCTGGGACGTGTCCCTTTCTTTACCTCTCCATACAGCGTAAACTGGGACACCAGGAGCACCTCTCCATCCACATCCTCCAGACTTCGGTTCATTTTGCCCTCATTATCCTCGAAAATTCGAAGACGTCGGCATTTGTCCGCCACCCATTTGAGCTGATTTTCCGTATCATCCCTGTGCACTGCCAGGAGAATGAGCAAACCTCTTCCAATATGACCTGTAATTTTGCCATCAACTTTAACTGATGCCTCTGAAACCCGTTGAACTACTGCTCTCATATGCTATTCTATTGTTGACAAGCATGGGGATAACCACACTGTTAACTTGTTAATCCGGTTTCCGGTATTGAATGGTGTTCAGAAGATAACCAATTATTAACGGCTATTCGTTTCCTTTCAACATTTCATACTGACGATCAGTCCTGTTGAGATGTATTGATCCAGAAAATGTATGGAATATGTTTGCCGTTGAAAGATTGCTGAATATCTTCTTAAAAGATTTTTAAAACCCTTTTTTATCAACAAACTTGTTAACAAACAGAAAAAGACAAATCGATTAAAAAAGAAAACTTTTTTATAAACATATCCACATGGTCTATATAAGAACACAAACTTTTAAAAAAATATTTCTTTGTAATAAATCCGTGTGGAAAAAAAAAAGAAAGCTCTTCTTGGTTTTGTTTTGTTTTGTCACAAACTTTAATCGGTCTCTTTACAATGGACTGTAAATGCTCCCGGAACGGCCTTAAATAGTAAACCAAGCAACAGATATTATTAGTTATATGAAAAAAACACATACATACAAATCATCCGGTGTGGATGTGGAAGCGGGGAACCGTTTTGTAAAATCGATTGGTCAGCTGGTTGCCGATACACATCGTACTGAAGTGATCAACACCATCGGCGGATTTGGAGGACTGTTTGAACCTGATTTTTCTTCGATGAAGCAACCGGTGCTGGTAAGCAGTGTGGATGGGGTAGGTACGAAACTGATTGTTGCATTCAAAGCAGGGGTATATGATACGGTCGGACAGGATCTGGTCAACCATTGTGTCAACGATATTGCTGTTTGTGGTGCTGAACCTCTTTTTTTTCTGGATTATTTTTCAACCGGAAAACTGGAACAAAATGTGGCCTATGATGTGATCAAGGGGTTCAGTATTGCTTGCAAAGAGAACGGATGCGCACTGATAGGTGGTGAAACGGCTGAGATGCCCGATATTTATTCCAGGGGGGAGTTTGACCTGGCCGGAACCGTCGTTGGTGTAGTGGATCGTGACATGATTATTGATGGTTCCGGTATCCGGGATGGTGATATCATCATTGGCGTTACCGGAAATGGATTACACACAAACGGGTATTCGCTTGCCCGAAAGGTTCTTTTTTCAAAGTACAAGATAGATGATTTTGTAGATGCACTGGGGATGAGCATTGGTGAAAGTTTGTTGCAAATTCACCCATCCTACCTCCCTTTCATCAGAGAATTTAAAAAAAAGGATGGGGTAAAAGGTTTTGCCCACATTACGGGCGGTGGAATTGAGGGGAACACCAGCAGAATTGTACCTGAGGGATTGCAACTGGCGATAGACTGGAAATCATGGGAATGGCCTGCCGTGTTTAAGCTTATAAAAAAAATTGGAGATGTACCTGTGGATGATATGCGCCGGGCATTCAATCTTGGAATAGGTCTGACCATGGTGGTTTCTCCGGATCACTGTGATGCCATGCTAAAGACTCCGGTACCTGGATGGATGGAAATTTTCAAAATAGGTCAGATTAAAAAGATCCCAGAATAAAACCGGTATTGTTGCGCGTAGGTTCGTAAGCTGCTGCAAAGCCGATATCAATCGGAAAATTGAATAAACGCATCTGAAGGCGAATACCACCACCAAACAGCGATCGTGACTCGTTCAGCCAGTCCTCATATTGACGGGATCGAACCGGAATCACAGTGTCACTGAAAAAAACCAAATAAAAACGGTCAAGGTAAAAAGGTACAAAAACCTGTCCACGGTCAGCGTGCCACAAAGGTATAGTATAGCGGGAATTAAGTCTTGCTGCATTATTTACTCCAGCCAGTACATTATCTACAAATCCAAGGGAATAAAATCCGCTTATGTCAAAAAATGGGCGGGTCTGGGTCACTGCTTCCATACCCAGACGCAGTGACTGGTTGCTGCTCTGACTGAAAGTGAGATAGCGATACAAACCCCCGCGAACGGCATGCAAATGTTGAGATCGATCGGTTTGAAGATCGCTGTTCAAAACCGAAAAAAGAATCCATCCGGTGTTGGGTTGCAGATCGCGAATATTCTGCTGCAACCGGTGCTGATATGATAAAAAAAGTGAAGCTCGGGTAAGCTGCACCCAACCGGATTCAGGGCTGCCGGCTGTTGTAATGATACGTTCACGCAAATAATCCAATCCCGGAATGACCGTAATTCCTGATATGCGTGTATTTTGATCTATATTGAACCGGAATGGAAAATCAATGCCGGCTCCCTGTCTTTCCAGTAAAAAATTGGTTGTATTAATCGGGCGACGGTATGTATCAAGACGAAATCCCGGGAAAAAACCGCTGTAATTATATTTCGCATCATACCATAATGTATTGTTTGAAGTGCTAAGCTCGGTGAAATAGCTGTGTTTTCTCAAAACATCACCACCGGAGAGCGCAACTCCGTACCGGTGACCTGTAAATTGCCCCTCGTTTACCCAGTAAGGGAAAAATGACCGGGGTCTGAGCCACCTGGTGCCTGTGCGGTAGTCTGTGAGCGACCACTCTTCCGGAGGAGATATTTCATCATTTTTTGGATCGCGGCGTACAGGTGAATTCGGTGACGGTCCGCCAAATGGCGGATCTTGCCACATATGATCAGGTACAGGTTCATGGGAGAGATCATTTCTGTCAAGTATTACAAGTTCAAAGCGGTTTTTGTTGATCTGGACCGCTGCAAGATGTGATCCATCCCTGCTGTAGGAACCCTCCATAATGCCAAACCGATGATCTGTGAGTCTGTATACAATTTTGTTAGACCAATCGTATTCATAAAGATTCATTCTTCCATCAAAATCAGACGTAAATAAAAGTTTGTTACCGGACGGGTGCCAATGGGGATCATATATAGATGCGTGATTAAAAGCGATATCTGGGGATTTCCGATTGTATTTATGCAGAACGTCGCGATGCAGAAACCAGATCCCCTGGAGGCCGTTGCGGTTGGCCAGCAATGCCAGAGAATCGGATTGGTGCGGATGAAATGCCAGCTGAAGCAGATGGCCGTTTTCCGGTATCAGCAGCGTATCCAACCCCTGTGACCCAAGTGAAACCAGAATGTTTCGTTCGTGGTGTGTTTGGAGTGACCAAACCGATCCATCAGGACTGTAGACAGGTGCATGCAACCGGTCGATGAGTTTCTCCGACTTGTCGGTTGTGTCTGCAGCTTTAGCAATGATTTCTGTTTTTCCGGCGACGCACAGGCGATCGTCGGACTTTTCGCATTTGATATCCACTTCATATAGCCTCATCCGCTGGTAATGGTCATAGTACAAATGGCGGTGATAGCGGGAATAAGTCAGCCGGGACTCGGTGGGATGTCTCGCAAACAGGTAATCTTCGGTGGACCGGGTTTCAAGGAAACGCGAAGATTGATTACTCTGAAAATCAAAGCTGTATAAACCTGGTCGCCGGTTGTAAAACATTCCATAAAAGAGCACGACATCATTAGAAACCCAGAATGGATGCCGGACCCGTTCAGCGGTTACAGAAACAGGACTTTCATAAATATTTCGCGTTTTTCCGGAATCCCGATTGCGGGTGTCTTCCTCCTGGTGTACCCTGAATTGCCGGTACAGACGGGATGGGCGCTCACCAGTATGGTACCACAGTGCGGTACCATACCCTAAAAAAGGCCACCGCGAAACAAAGCGAATGGTCTTTTTGGTTGTTTCCATACCGTATTCGTACTGAAGCCAGTGAATGAATTCATAGCCGCCGATGTAATGGCGGTCAAACGGCCAGGTGCGTACCGGATCTGTCAGCATCTGGCTGAGGGACCAACGATATCGGCTGTTGTAGACAGCCTGGTGTTGCTGGGTGAAAAAGGGATGGTTTCCCCTTCCGCTGAGGCCATACTGACGGTGAGATTCATGAAATACAGCGATACCCTCAATCATGCCAAGGGGAGCGGCAAGATGAAGGGAGCGGGCCATGTCAGGCGAAAACGGACGCAAGATACCGCTCACCCCGAAAGTCGGGATCACATTCAGGTGCAGCGCATGGACCAGTTCGTGGGGCATAACCGTATTGAGCCAGCTTCCGTCAAGCGGATTCATGGTCTTGCCCTTGATTCTCGGTATTTCAACCTCAATTCGAAAGTTTTGTGTGGTCACATAACCATTGGACAAGTCGTTTTGGCTATTCAGTACAACCGGCAATCCACGTAAAGATCCGCCGACAAGCGACTGTACAATGGAATACTGATCCTCAAGGAGATATCCAGTCTGAAGCGCTGCGGATTCCTCGCCCTGCTGGAAGATGATGCGAAAATGGGGTGTGTTGAGCTGCTGCCACTGGGGTTGGCGCGGCCTGTATATGTTGTCATAAATCTGTGCGAGAGAGCTGCTTCCCGTGAAAAAAAATATCAGAAGGAGAGGGATTATACATCGTACACGGGGCCGGATTGTCTGGCATTTCACCATAGTAACGTAAAATAAATAAGCTCAGAACATCAGTAATAGATCACATACTGATACATCAGCCAGAAAAAGCAGAAACTTCCGACCATCACCATGATATGCCAAATGGCATGAAAATTAAAATACTTTGGTGATGGATTGGGCCATTTGAATCCGTAGATGAACGCACCTATGGTGTAGGCGAGACCACCCATAAGAAGCCAAACCAAGGCGCTCAACGAAAATACACGCCACAATTCAGGAAAGGCGATCAATGCCATCCAGCCCATGGCCAGATAGAGCACCAGGGAGATCCATTTTGGGGCGTTGAACCAAACAACCTTGAAAATCACGCCAAGTACCGCAATAGCCCAGACGGCGGTGAAAAGGGCCCATCCGGCAAAACCTTCCAAAACAATAAGTGTGATGGGAGTGTAGGTACCCGCAATGAGGATGTAAATCATGATATGATCAATTCGTCGCAGAATGCGGATACCTTTTTCGGATACGGAGAGCATGTGATACAGGGTGCTGGAGAGGTAGAGCAAAACCATGCTGCTTCCGAAAATGGAGAAAGCCACGATATGAACCGGCTGCCCGTACAAAGCCGATTTATGGATCAGCAGCACAAGTCCGAGCACGGATAACAGCACTCCGGCCAGATGGGTGTAGGTATTGGCCGGTTCACGAGCCATGGATAAAATTTTTTTTAGCTGATTCATGAAGGTGAAACGGTTTTTATGCCCGCTTTCGTTTGCCTGTGTTTTTCATCAGCGTAAAATTTGAGCAGGCTGTTACGGGCCATTACCACAAGCACCACAGCCAGCAAAAACAGAGATACCGAAAGAATGCTCAGAAACCAGGCATTCTGCTGGTATTGATTCCATGCGAATATGAGCAGCGACAAAAGAGTGACGGAGAACATAAAGATCATCGGGACGAGAGTGAAGATGGGATTTACATTCATTTTTGCCAACCAAACCGTAACAGCAAGCAAGGCCAGTGCCGCTAAAAGCTGGTTTGCTGATCCAAAAATCGGCCAAAGCTGCTCAAACTGCCCTGTAAACAGCAGCAGACTGCTCATCACAACAATCAGGATCGTCGTAATGAATCGATTCTGGAGCAGGGATTTGGCGCGTATTGCCGGTATATCCTCGGCATATTCCTGTATGATGAATCGAGCCAGTCTTGTACAGGTGTCCAGGGTGGTAAGAGCAAATGCGGATACGGTGAGAGCAACGAATGAGACGGCAACGGCTACCGGTATACCCATGGAAGAGATAAATCCACCCAGCCCCTCTGCAAAGAGCGTAACCGGACCCGCGTCAGCAAGCCGAAGGGCAAAATCGGCTCGTGTCATAACAGCAACGGCCATCACGGCCATGACAGCGAGCAGGGTCTCGATCAGCATGCCGCCGAAACCGATGATTTTCACATCCTCCTCCATGTTAATTTGCTTGGAGGTGGTGCCGGAAGCGACAAGCGAGTGGAACCCCGATATGGCTCCACATGCAATGGTGACAAACAGGACAGGAAACAGATATCCGAGGTGTTCAACCTGGAATTGCATATTTGAAGCCATCGCAATACGAGGGTTGCCGATAAGAACACCGATCACACCGAACAGGATCATGCCGTACAGCAGGAAGGAGTTGAGGAAATCACGGGGCTGAAGCAGTACCGATACAGGTGTTACGGCTGCCATAAAAATGTAGCCGGCCAGGATGGCAATCCAAGCTGCGTAACTGATCTGGAATGGAATCAACTCACCCAGGTAAACGAAAAAATAGAGAAACCCCACGCCAAAAACAGTGCTGATCCAGAGGGGAAAGCCCAGCCGGTTTATAACGAAACCGAACAGGAGGGCCAGTAAAATGAAGAAGATGGATGCGGAAGCCGCGGAGGGAACGGTGACAAATGTACGGGCAACAATATCCATAAATACGGCTATCACCAACAACAGGGTGGCAAAAGCGAAGATCAGGAAAAGCTTTTTACCCGAATCGCCAATGTATAGCTGGATGATTTCGCCTATGGACTTACCACGGTGCCGGAGAGAGGCGGTCAAGGATGTAATGTCGTGTACAGCACCGAAAAAGATGCCACCGACGATGATCCATGCCAGAGCCGGTATCCATCCAAAAGAAACAGCAATTACAGGACCGATTATGGGACCGGCTCCTGCGATGGAAGCAAAGTGGTGTCCCAGAACGACAAAGCGGTTGCTGGGAACATAATCAACCCCGTCTTTTTGTGTGTGGGCCGGGGTGATATTGTTGTTGTCCACGCCCAGCTTGCGTGCAATAAACGAACCATAGAAGCGGTAGGCGCTCAGAAGAATGGCTATGGTTCCCGCCAGAATGGCCAGCACAGACATATTGGATCAGATGTGGATGTATTGAAAGAACAATAGGTACAAGAAATTGAGAAGTTAATCAAGTGGAAAATGGGGGTAAATGCAAGAGCGCGATCTGTAATTGGAACCCATTGCCATCCGGACAGTGATCACTTCCAGTTCATCCGTTAATCGCGGTACGGATCGAAGATATCTGGACCCGCCATTACGACTCCGAGCGGTTGTAGCCAATGACAGACTTTGATGGTCTCTTGATGAGCATTGAGTACATCGGTGAGTCTGCGATAGACATGCGGCGACTCATCCAGTCCCCCGCCGCGCAGTTTGACGCCCTTTTTCTTGAGCCACTCCTGCATCATCCCGGGAGTCACCTCGCCGGCCCGGATCTGTTTCCGTTTTTTCCCACGGCCGCGATATTTGCCGGCAGCCCTTGTACGTGACATTACACGTCCGGCCCCGTGAATGGTTGAATAGAGGGCTCTCTTGCTATCGGAGCTGTCGACTCCTTCCAGGATTACCGACGGATCGCCCATACTACCGCCAACAAAACTGAGTTGACCGGGGAATGCAGGCGTTGCTCCCTTACGGACAACCAGGTAGTCGCGCAATACGGTTTTGCGGCCCTCCTTCAGCAATTTGGCATCCATATGTTGCTCTTTCCAGGCATAATTGTGATGATTGTGAACGCGTTCAACGATTTCGGTATCTGTGAGTTTTGCCACATATTCACACACCCATTCGCGACCGGCCCATGCGTAGGCGCCGCACAGCCGCATGGCACGGTAATACCGTTCGCCGAGATCGCTGTCGATATCCAGAAGCACCTCTTTTTCGATCGCACGAACATTCCATGGCCGATCCTGCGACAGGTTGATGAATCCGGTTGCGGTTTTATGTCCCAGTCCGCGGCTTCCGAAATGGGCACCCACCCAGATGCGATCCTGTTCATCGGCAAAAATGTCCACATAGTGGTTTCCGGCCCCTACGGTACCCAGCTGGTCGCGGCCCAGTTTCATCAGTTCAGCCCGCAGGGATGCCGGTTCGTACGCGTCCCAGTCATCGCTGTCGAAAATGGGATGATCACGGGGAGCTTCCGGGTTGGTCTGCCCGATTCCGAAGGAGATGTATTTTTCGATGCGATCAAGCAACAGGTCCAGATGCAGGTCTTTTTTCTGAATATCCAGCCGGACAGCCATGTTGCCGCATCCGATATCAAATCCGACACCAACCGGGGACAGCTTGTTCCGGTAGGCTGCAACGCCCCCGATGGGCATGACATAGCCAAGATGTCCGTCCGCCATCAGAGCACCATACTCCGCTCTGCTCATGACATCCAGAAATTGGCGGATGGTCTGCTCGTCATGATGTCCGTAAACGGGATATCCTTCTATTTTTTGAAACATAGCGGAATATTCTTGTATTTAAATGAGTGACTGGTTTCAGCTTGAATCCGGTTTTTTCAATATCAGGCTAATTAGTATTATGGAACCACACCAGCGGTACGATTGAGTGCGGTTGTGTTTTTGAGACGCCGAGTTTTTTGAAATCACCCGTTATTCAATGTTACCAGTGACGTGTCGTCTTTTGACATTCCATCTATCACAAATAACGTATACAGCGGTTCACGCATTTCCATCATGATGTACAAAATTTCCACCATATTTGCACTCCTGGTTCTTATTTCAGTTCAGGGAAGCATACCCCGGCCCGTAAACGGATCCGTTCCGGAAACCGATTCATCATGGGGGACTCCGGACAATCCATGGATTGAATCCGCCTCAAAGAAATCCCCAAATCCGTTTTTTCTATCCACGCCGAAATCCGTGATATCCGGTGACATATGGTCGCTCCTTTTTCCGGAAGGTACTTCGCTGCCCCGGCCCGAATCGTTTCGGAGCGATATCACTGCGCCGGAAGAGGTTCTCGGTTTTGAACCGGGCGATTGGCATGTCCGGCACGACCAGATTGTTGCATATATGTACCGCCTGGCAAGAGAGTCGGATCGTATTCAAGTACAGGAATACGGTCGGACCTGGCAGCGCCGACCACTGCTGTTGCTTACGATTTCACACCCGGACAATCTTGCCTCCATTGACTCCCTTCGCACAGACCATCTGGCCCTGAGCGACCCGTCGCAGTCGATGGATCTCGATCTTAACCAAATGCCGGTTGTAACATGGCTGGGATATTCGGTACACGGAAATGAGTCAAGCGGGGCCAATGCCGCCGTGCTCGTAGCCTATTATCTTGCGGCCGCCGAAGGAGAAAACGTCGAACAACTGTTGCGGGAGTCTGTTGTGCTGCTTGATCCGACCTATAATCCCGACGGACTCGACCGGTTTGCGACTTGGGTGAACAACAACCGCTCCTTCACACCTTCCGGCGATCCCTTCCACCGCGAACACCGCCAGCCCTGGCCCGGATCCCGTACCAATCACTACTGGTTTGACCTGAACCGGGACTGGATGCCGGTCCAGCATCCTGAGAGCCGCGGCCGGATACGCTCATTCCATTTCTGGAAGCCGAATGTGCTCACAGACCACCATGAAATGGGTACACACGCTACCTATTTTTTCCAGCCGGGAGTGCCCTCCCGTGACAACCCGCTAACACCGCCACGCACATTCGAACTGACCGCCAAACTGGCTGATTACCACTCGAAATATCTGGACGAAGTGGATCAACTTTACTGGACCAGTGAGATTTTTGATGACTTCTATGTTGGGAAGGGTTCCACATATCCGGATTTACAGGGTACGGTTGGCATACTGTTTGAACAGGCCAGTTCACGTGGACATCTGCAGGAAAGCCGACATGGAGATGTCGCTTTTCCGATTACTATCCGAAACCAGTTCCTGACTTCGCTATCGACACTGTACGGCGCCCGGGACCTGCGCCTTGAACTCCATAATCTCATGAGGGAATCCGCATCAAGCGCATTAGATGATGCCCGAAACAATCCGGTGAAAGCATGGGTTTTCGGGGATCCGTATGACCGGGCGCGGAATGCCCATCTGCTGGACCTGCTGTCGCATCATGACATCCGTATCCATGAACTTGACGGTTCAGTAACCGCAGACGGACACCGTTTTGAGAGTGGCAAAGCCTGGATTATACCGGCTGAACAATCGCAATACCGGCTGATTCGCAGTTTGTTTGAGACTCGCAAGGAATTTGTGGACAGCGTTTTCTATGACGTTTCCACCTGGACCCTGCCTCTGGCGTTTGATATACCATTCGTGGAGCTGGATCGCAGTACATATCGTGAAAACCTGCTTGGATCATCCGTCGTCGATGTGCCTTTCCCTGAAGGCCGGTTTCGGTCCGGCTCGCATGCGCAGGCATCATCTGACAGCCCATCTGCAAATAGTCATCGTCCGTACGCATATCTTTTCGAATGGCACGGATATTATGCACCTCGCGCGGCATATCGTCTGATGGATGCCGGTGTGCGTCTCAAGGTTGCAACCCGGCCTTTCCAGGCAAATACAGCAGAAGGGACATATGATTTCGACTATGGCACCATCCTTGTAAGCGCCGGCATTCAGGACCGGGTGAATGGGGATGTGCTCCGCGAGCTTATGATGGAGGTGGCAAAGAAGGATGGGTTGGAAGTGCATGTGACAAGCACCGGCCTGACAGAACACGGAATTGATTTGGGAAGCCCTTCATTTCATATGGTTAATAAGCCCAAAGTCATGGTCGTTACGGGCGACGGGGTCAACAGGTATGAGGCGGGCGAAGTGTGGCACCTTCTGGACCAGCGATACCGGATGCCGGTTACCATGGCCGATATCAGATATCTGAACAGTGTTGACCTGGACCGATACAATACCGTGGTAATGGTGCATGGTAATTATCAGCGACTTCCAGAGGCATTCCGTGACCGACTGAAACAGTGGGTTGGAGCTGGTAATACCCTGCTGTTACAGAAAGGTGCCGTTTCGTGGATGGCAGGTCAAGGCTGGTTAGACTTTGAGATACAAAGTCCCGAATACTCCCATCCCGAAAATAAGGAAATCCGCTATCGGGACCTGGCATCGTTGCGTGGTTCACGTGCCATTGGCGGGGTGATCATGGAGGCAGAGATCGACCGGTCTCATCCGCTCGGTTATGGTTTCAAGCGCGACAAGTTGCCGGTTTTCAGGAACAGCACCCTGTTCCTGGATCATCAGGAAAACCGATTTGCGGTACCTGTTCGGTACACAGACGAGCCATTGCTGAGCGGATTCGTGTCCACCGAGAACAAGGAGTGGCTTCCGGAACGCCCGGTTTACCTGACAGGGCGTATGGGGTCTGGGCGGATAATTATGACAACAGACAATCCGAACTTTCGCGCCTTCTGGTTCGGTACGAACCGGCTGTTTGCCAATGGCCTGTTTTTCGGTCACATCATCCACCGGGATGCCACCATACATTGATGAAACGCGGGGTTGGATCCGGCAGGTTGAACAGGGACAGGGCAACGGGACTGCAAACGACTGTGAATAGGAGGGATTTGAGGTTCGTTGACAGCTGAAACGGGCAGCCAGGCCGTAGCAAAAGATATTGTAATCAGATCAGTCGATCTTTTTCAGAGACCGGCCTGTTTTTTCAGATTGTCGACGTGATCCAGTTTCTCCCAGGGGAATTCATCCCGGCCAAAATGGCCATATGCGGCCGTTTTTCGGAAGATGGGTTTTCGCAGATCAAATCGACGGATAATTCCATCCGGTGTGCAGTCAAAGTTTTTCTGGATCAGTGCAACCAGCTTTTCGTCACTGATCTTTCCGGACCCGAACGTGTTGACATTGATGGACACCGGTTCGGGAATGCCAATAGCATAAGCGAGCTGGATCAGACACTCGTCAGCAATCCCTGCGGCATTAATGTTTTTCGCAATATGCCGAGCGGCGTAGGCAGCGCTCCTGTCTACTTTGGATGCATCCTTACCGGAGAATGCGCCACCACCATGGGCACCCCGTCCACCGTAGGTGTCCACGATAATTTTTCGGCCAGTCAGACCGGTATCGCCGTGTGGGCCGCCGATAACAAATTTTCCTGTAGGATTTACGTGAAGTATAGTATCATCATCCATCAGGTTTTTTGGAATTACACGGGGAATCAGAAAAGCACGAACATCCTCTTTTATTTTTTCCTGATCCACATCTTCATCATGTTGGGTTGAGATGACAATGGTGTGGATTCGAACAGGTTTGTTGTTTTTGTCGTACTCAACTGTAACCTGACTCTTGCTGTCGGGCCGCAAATAGGGCATATCTGAGGTGTTTTTACGAATATTGGCCAATTCCCGGACCAGGTCATGTGCGTACTGCAGCGTCATCGGCATGTAGGTGTCCGTTTCACGGCTTGCATAACCGAACATCATACCCTGATCACCAGCTCCAAGTCGGTCAACACCCATGGCGATATCCGGGCTTTGCTGGTGTATCGAAACCATCACACCGCAGGAGTCGGCATCAAACCTGTACCCGGGTTTGGTATAACCTATTTCACGGATCACATCCCGAACCACTTCCTGGACATCAACGTATGCTTCAGTGGTGACTTCGCCGGAGATGACAGCGAGTCCGGTTGTTACAAGCGTCTCTACAGCAACCCGGGAATTGGGGTCCTGTGCAAGCATGGCATCCAGAATGGCGTCAGAAATTTGATCGGATATCTTGTCGGGATGGCCTTCAGAAACGGATTCAGAGGTAAAAAGATTTTTCATCGCAAGGTGTTGCTGGTGCAGGTCTGTTTACATTTTTTGTAGCTGGCAAATATACGAAAAAAAGAAATGGTTAAGAAAAGAGCATTAATCCGCTGTGAACAGATTCTTTCCGGTGTCATGCTTTTTTGGTACCGGAATACCCAGATATTCAAAAGCTTTTCGGGTGGTCATCCGGCCCTTTGGAGTTCTTTGCAGAAATCCCTCCTGAATCAGAAATGGCTCATACACCTCCTCAATGGTTCCCTTGTCTTCACCAACAGCAACCGCCAGTGTTCCCAGGCCTACCGGTCCGCCCTGATAATTTTCGATAATACTGTTGAGTATCCGGATGTCCATTTCATCCAATCCACGCGGGTCCACATCAAGTGCATTCAGTGCTTTGTCTGCAATTTTTTCGTCGATTTCCGATTTGTTTTCGACTTCTGCAAAATCACGGGTTCGACGCAGCAGGCGGTTGACGATGCGTGGTGTTCCCCTGCTTCTGCGGGCGAGTTCGTATGCACCTTCCCCGGTGATGTCAAGTCCGAGAATACCGGCCGATCGTACGGCAATATGCTGCAGCAGCTCCACGCCGTAGTAGTCCAGTCTGAGATCAATGCCGAACCGGGCTCTGAGTGGTGATGTAAGCAGTCCCTTCCGGGTGGTGGCCCCAATTAATGTAAAAGGCATGAGATCGATCTGCACACTTCGCGCACTGGGACCTGAGTCAATGACAATATCCAGCTTGAAGTCCTCCATAGCAGAGTAAAGATACTCCTCGACAACGGGGTTCAGCCGGTGAATTTCATCGATAAACAGAACATCGCCCCTTTCAAGATTGGTCAACATTCCAGCCAGATCACCCGGCTTTTCCAGTACGGGTCCGGTTGTCGGCTTGATTTGAACGCCCATTTCATGTGCGATGATGTGAGCAAGGGTAGTTTTGCCGAGTCCGGGCGGACCGGATAAAATGACGTGGTCCAAAGCATCGCCACGCCGACGAGCGGCTTTGATGAAAACCTCCAGATTTGAGATGATTTTGTGCTGTCCAATGAACTCATGTAGCCGTGAAGGACGAATATGTTGCTCAAAACCGGGATCATTTTCGGAGGCATTCAGCAGGGGGTTTGCCACAATTCAGGAATGTTTGTGAATAAGGGATGGTACAAAGGTTAAAAATACACAGCGTCAGCACACAATTGCCAAAAAAACGTTTGAATTTGTAGCATTTCAATCCCGAAGATACTTAGATGAACATGCCGGAGGAGGTTGCACAGGATTGGTGTACAAGTATAGTACAATTTTTTTAACCCATTCGCCGAATGGCTTCCGGTTTTACTTTTCCTGAAAATATTGGATTTTTCGCACCAGGTCGATGGCATCATGCTGATATATGCTTCCTTTTTGCAGAATGATTTCTGCGCTTTCCCTTGCCCTTTCCAGGTTATTGACGGCAAGGAAGCTGTTTGTCATGAACCAATAGCATGACTCTACACGAACATTTCCATCAAGTTGTTCGCAGTCAACGGTCTGAAATAATTCAGCAGAATTAAGATGTTGACCGGTATTGTAATAAATGATGGCAAGGTTGTAGTCAACCCAGTTTCGCTTGATATCATTGTAATCAAGCAGTTGTTCATATTCCGCTATGGCGCCCTTGGCATTACCCGATAGTGACAATAGATATGCCCGGTAAAGTGCTTGTTCGAAATTCGACATCTCGGTTGCCGTTGATCGTGATATATCCGGAGCTATCAGGTTTGTGGTGTGTATTTCATCGATCAGTGGCCGGATTTCCGTTTCTACCGGACTCCTGAAAATATTCAGTAGAACGGCGATGACAACAACAGCCGCCAATGCACTTACCCATGGTGTTTTGCTCTCATTCACGAAGCCACTGTACGGCTCCTGGTCATCTGTACTACCATCATCATCTTTATTTTCCAGTTTTCTGCGTATTTCCTCCACATCCATTCTCTTCATGGCTGCTTGTGTCTCAAGAAGAGGATAATATTCAGGGTTCTGCATCAGCAGGACCCACAGATGATCTATCTGCGACTGATTGAGTCGTCCTTTCAGATAATCATCAATAAGCCTTACGACGTCTGATGGGGTATCTTTTGGCATAATAGTATTGATGTTTGAAATATTTAACTATAAGACAAGGATCCTGGCCATTCCTTACACCTATTCATTTATTTTTTTTTGAATGCAGTCGCTAAGTTTTTTAACGAGTCGGTGTCTTTTAGTCCAGACATTGTTAACAGAAATGTTAAACAACTGGGCCACAACATTTCCCCGTGCGTTGGGATTCTCAATCCAAAACAGGATAAACTCGCGTGAGTCCTCATCAAGTTTTTCGATGCATGACTCGAGGGCTTTGTTCCTTTCCTGTTCAGCAAGGCGGTCAATCTGTTCTTCGACGGGTGCATAAACTTCCATGTCTTCCTGAAAGTTGCTTCTTCGCTGTTCGAATCGCACTCTCATATACCGGTTCTTTGCACTTTGCAGGAGGTACGAGTAGATGCTGTCAGGATCACGAATAGCCCCTTTCCGAACACGCTCCATGGTTTTGACAAGGGCATGCTGGGCGCAGTCTTTTGCGTTCTGTTCATCAGCCCTCATGTTTGTGCGCAGATAGGAACACAAAACCTCAAAAGCATCACTGTAGAGCTTGCTGAATTCTTTCAGGTCACCATTTTCAAGTGTTTCCACCAGCTTTCTGTAGTCCATTCCCCGCCTCTGATTTCCTTTTTTTTTCCGCATTTGTGATTGGATTCATTCTGATTGAAACCAGCTCTGCTGTAAGTCAAATAAACACTATCGCTCGGCAACAGTCAACACAGGAGCACATAATGGCAACCATTGGCACGTAATTGAACTTATAATAATCAAACCGGGCATCCTGTTGTAAAAAAAGTTATTTTCATCGAAAAGTTGTGATATCAATGTACCGTGTACAGCTCCAAAACTTCGAAGGACCGCTAGATCTGCTGCTTTTTTTTATAAAGCGGGATGAGCTGGATATTTACGATATCCCCATATCCTATATTACGGAACAGTTTCTTGAGTATATACGATTTTTAGAGGAGTTGGATCTTGGTATTGCCAGTGAGTTCATCTACATGGCCAGCACCCTAATGGCTATCAAGGCAAGGATGATGCTGCCCGAACCGGAAACGGATGAGGACGACGACCCGGAGCAGGATCCGCGTTTTGAGTTGGTGCGGGCTCTGTTGGAATACAAGCGTTACAAGGAAGTTGCCGAAGAGATGACCGTGTTCGATAAAAAAGCCCGTTATTCTTATGTCAGAGGCAACACCGAACCCGACCAGGTGGAGCGGGAGCAAAAAGGGGAGGCCCTCCGGGAAGTGACCATGCTGGACATCATGGCAGCATTCAAGAATGTCATGAAGTCTGTTACCGACATCCATTATCACGATGTGCGCCGAGTGGAAACGGATGTAGAAACGCAGTCAGAGTATGTCGTCAGTCATCTTCAAAAACATGGAAAAAGCTCCTTTCAACAGATTTGTACCGGACTGACAACCCGCATATATGTTATTGTGACATTTCTGGCCATCCTCGAACTGATAAAGGAGAGGCAGGTCAAATTGCTTGCCACCGGCAATCATAACGAGTTTTTTCTTGAACTATATTCCCCGGATGAACTGTTCAAAGCGGGTAGTACAAGCAGATAACCATGAAAAACCCGATGAAACAGAAAAATAGCAGCCGGTCAGGCAAGCTTCTGATCCTGATGCTGCTTTTTATTTTGCCGGCATGCACTGCTTCTTCAGAGCTTACGGATGATACGATTTTATTGCCACCCGATATCCTCCCGGGAGAGAGTCCGGCCCGATTTGTCGAAAAGTCGTTTCTGATGGAGCAAATTCAACAGCTGGCTTCCGATGCCATGATGGGTCGAGGAACAGGCCAGAAAGGTTCAAGACGGGCACTGGAATACCTGGAACAGTACTATACCTCTGACTCATTTTCCGGTTTTGAGAGTTTGCCGGTCATTCGCCAGTCATTTGAATTGGAGGGAGTTTTTTGGGATGCTGCAAGCTATGATATCTACAGCTTGAGTGTGGATACCGTGTACCTGTCACGGTCAAAGCTGGAAAAGGGCGGTACCGCGGATTTTTTCCCCCTGCAGGGTGGAACCCGCGCTCATGATGCTCCGGTCGTTTTTGCTGGTGACGGCTTGATTGATGTATCAGACCAGGATTTGCAGTCTGTTCGCAGCACTCTGCAACATGCATGGGTGATGGTATTTGAGCCTGATCCCGACGGTAATGGATCACGATCAGCAAAAGTTCAAAAGATGGTCACAGAATTTGGTGCGACAGGTGTAATTTTTATCCCGGATAGAGATGCGGAGTCGTGGGAAAAGAAATCAAAGAAGATGAGTCGTCAGCTGGAGCGTCCGACCATCGTCCGGCGTCCGGGTGGAAGACCCGCTACTACCGGAGGTTCACTTGGAGCAAGCGTTTCTGTTCATCCTTATATGGCTGCACGCATATTGGATCTGGATAATCCGGCGCAACTCGACAGCTTGCGCCATTACTGGCGAAGCAACACTTCGACAACGATAGCACACGATACCGGCTTTCGGTTCGCCAGCACTCCAGTAATGAATACCCGCTTATTCGAAGAGGATAACCTCATTACCATTATACCCGGCAACCATCCGGAACTGAGCCGGGAAATGGTTGTGCTCTCGGCTCACTATGACCACATGGGGCTGGGAGAGCCGGACGACAATTACGATATTGTATACAGTGGAGCTGATGACAATGCCAGTGGTACCGCTGTACTGATGCAGATTGCCCGGGCATTTCATAAAGCAGCTGGTGATGGGTACTATCCATCCCGAACCCTTGTTTTTCTTCACGCTGCTGCCGAGGAGTGGGGGCTATACGGTGCCCGGTATTTTGTTGAAAATCCGCTCTTTCCCGACCATGAAATCGTGGTTAACGTGAATGTAGACATGGTTGGCAGCGTCGATGATAGCTACTCCGGACGCCAGGACAGCAGCTATATCCATGTGATTGGGGCCGGTCTGGTTTCCACAATGCTTGATGACCTGTTGCAGATGGCCAATGACGCTACCGTTGACTTGATTCTGGATGAGGTTTACAACGACACGGGTCACTACCTTCAGCTTTACCGCCGAAGCGATCATTGGGCGTTTGCCTTGAAAAACATTCCGTTTGTCTTCTTTTTTTCCGGCCTCCATGAACATTATCACAGACCATCAGACACTCATGAAAAAATTGCTGCTTCACTGCTTGCTGCCCGGACAGAACTTATTACCGAACTCGTATGGTATCTGGCCGAGGTGAAGGAGAGACCGGAATCCGACAGACGGCAATTCGGAAGAGCCCGGGCTCCCGCCCGCTGATCCTCCATTGAGAGGCCATATTGCTACGGAGTGCGGATCTTTTTTTCAAAAAGGGCCTGGACAAACGGTGCGCGCTCAAATACATGAAGATCCTCAATTTTCTCCCCAACCCCGACATATTTTACCGGCACGGACATTTCATGTGATATGCCGATCACTATACCGCCTTTGGCCGTACCGTCCAGCTTGGTGAGCGCGAGTCCGGTCACATCCACCACTTCCGAAAACGCCCGAGCCTGTTGAAGGGCATTCTGTCCGGTTGAAGCATCCAGTACCAGCAGCACTTCGTGGGGCGCACCCACCACCACCTTTCCCATCACTCGCTTGATTTTTCCAAGTTCGTCCATGAGGGCTTTCCTGTTATGAAGGCGGCCGGCCGTATCCACCAGAACGACATCGGCACCCCTGGATTTGGCCGATGCCACGGTATCGTAAGCGACGGCGGCGGGATCGGCACCCTGGCCTTGCTGAATAAGCGCAACGCCGGCCCGGTCGGACCAGATTCGCAGCTGCTCAACCGCACCGGCACGAAAGGTGTCGCCCGCTCCAAGCATTACATTTTTCCCTGCAAGTTTGTACATATGAGAGAGTTTTCCAATGGTGGTTGTCTTCCCGACCCCATTGACTCCGACCACCATGATCACGTGTGGCTTGTGTTGCAGCTCCGCATCAAATTCAGCCGGACGATCCGATTCGTTGTCTTTAAGGAGTGCGGTTATCTCCTCTTTCAAAATGTTTTGCAGTTCATTGCTGCTGACGAACTTGTCCCTTGCAACCCGCTCCTCGATCCGGCGAATGACTTCAAGTGTGGTTTTAACACCTACATCGGATGTGACAAGAATTTCCTCCAGGTCATCGAGCACCTCATCATCAACCCGGTCTTTTCCGACCAGAGCCTTGCCGATTTTATCAAGAAAACCGGTCCGGGTTCTCTCCAATCCTTCCTGTAGTTTTTCTTCTTTTTTCCCGAATCCCAGTTTGTCAAAAAGTCCCATTATGGTTGTTGCTTGGTTTAGGTTGCTGATATCACAATACCCGGATTGTTACAGCTCAGTTGTACTCAGCGCCTTTTTTTTGAATCAATACATAGCGGTGCACATATGAGCCGAGCGAGTAGATCAATAAAATAAGACTTAACCACATTAAAAATTCGACCGTTTGCTCTCTTTCGGGAAAGAAAAATGCGACAATCCAGTAAAATGCGAGTACATTTACCGCTACCTTGCCAGACACCACCGACATGGCGTATTTGCCGCGCTTTCGTTTGATCATCAACGATCCAATGAGGATAAGTCCGTCGCGTATGACCAGGATAACCAGAAAAAAAACGGGAATGATATCGAGCAGAACGGCGTAGAAAAACAGGATGATGGCACATATCTTATCGGCAAGCGGATCGGCTACCTTGCCGAATTCGGTCACCTGATTGAATTTCCTCGCAAAATAACCATCCAGGTAATCGGATACGAAGGCATAGGCAATGAGTGCCACGATGAGCCAGTTGGCCTCCTTGCCAGAGGCGTGGTGCAGCATCAAAATCGGTACGGCAATGAGCGCCCGCGACAGAGAAATGGCATTGGCGAGCGTAAGGACTTCCTGTTTTACAGGAATGATTTTTCCATCAATGTTGATTTCTTCGTTCACTGCGCTCCTGGGTTACAAATGATTCCAGACACATGCGGTTTCTGCGTCAATGCCGGACGTTGAATTTGTTTCTCAATTTATTTTTCCGGGTGAATCATTGTACCTTGTATTTTGCACTGATCAGCTACCCGGCAACCTAAAATATAAATTTATAGGATGAACACGAAAGATACTGACCATTCCCTGCTGGAGAAGAAGCTGGATTCCGAGAAAATTTTTTCGGGGAATCTGTTGCATGTTTACCGGGACAAGGTGCAACTTCCTGATGGAAGTACATCGCATAGAGAATGGATCGACCATCCCGGAGCCTCTGCTGTGCTCCCGGTTTTTGAATCAGGTGAAGTACAATTGGTCAAGCAATTCCGGTATCCGTTGCGCCAGAACTTTCTGGAGGTTCCTGCGGGAAAAATCGATGCGGGAGAAGATCCGCTGGTAACGGCAAAAAGGGAGCTCGAGGAGGAGTCTGGTATTCGTGGAGCACACTGGGTGTCTTTGGGAGGATTCCATCCCTGTATCGGCTATACCAATGAGATTATCTATCTTTTTCTTACATGGGGCCTTGAAGTTTCTGACAACCGGGTGGATGATGACGAATTTCTCAAACAGGTACGCTTGCCCTTTGAGAAAGTGATAGAGGCGGTTTACAACGGTGATATCACTGATGGGAAAACCATTGCCAATATCCTCAGGGGCGCAAAATGGTGGCAAGAAAACAAACCGTTCCCAGTTAAACCGACGCCTTGATTCGCTTGCCGGAGCGCCCTGGTCTGAAGCGGTTTCAATTTTTCAGATAGCCGCGTTTTGCAGCGATTTCCTTGATTTTTTCCTTAAGGAGATTGCGTCCGCGATGCAGTCGTGAACGAACGGTCCCGATCGGGACATCCAGCATGTTGGCTATCTCTTCGTATGTGAAGTCTTCTACATCACAAAGCAACAAGGGCGTACGAAAATCCTCCGGGAGATTGTCCAGTGCCTTTTTGAAATCATCGTCGTACTCGCCACGGTAAAATTGCGCCTGGAGATCCGTCGTGTCGCTCTGTTCGCTGCGAATGGTTTCGTAATAGGTTGAAACTTCATCATAGTCCACATGGACCGGTTGTCGGGAAGCCTTTCGGTAGTTGTTTATATAGGAATTTTTTACAATGCGGTACAACCACGCACGGGCATTTGTTCCCTTTTGATAGCTGTTGAAGAATCTGAAGGCCTTAACAATGCTGTCTTGCAACAGATCTTCAGCATCATTCGGATCCGTAGTGAGACGGAGTGCGTAGTTGTAGGTAGCGTCAAGATGCGGTATGATTTCAGCATTGAAATCCTCTTGTTTTTTCCGCTCTTCCGCGGTCAGTTTGTCTGACATGGTATCTCCAGGTTCGTTCTGTGCTCGGTAATTCTGTTTGATTCCGTACTAACTGCGGATCTTGTCAAGAAGCCTGTTCAGCTCGGCAACTTCCCGGTCCGTCAGTGATGCCAGAATACCATCCATTTTTTCATTCAGATGATCCATCCGGTCAAGCATTTCCAGTCCTTTTTGCGTGATAATGATATTCACTTTTCGACGATCTTCATGGCAGTGCTTGCGGCTGGCAAGCCCCTCTTTAACCAGCCGATCCACAATCCGGGTGATGTCGGACCGTGCATCAAGCATCTGTTTTCTAATGGCATTGTTACAGCAGGGTTTCGGGTACTGCCTTTGAAGAATGCGCAATATGTTGAATTGTTGAAGCGTCAGGTTGTGCTCGCCTAGCATTTTCTGCAGCCGGGACGTCACACTGCTGTAGGTAAAAAGAAATCTGGCAACAGCTTTGTGCCTGTCGTTGCGAAATCGCATCTTTATGGCTTCTTTTTCCTCTATCATATTGTGGTCTATAAAATTAGCATCACCATGAACAGGCCACAAATAATACAAAAATTATTTATATGTTGCAACAATAGTTGTTAGAACGAGCAAAACGGCGGCATTTTTTTGCCGGTTTTCAGGTTGTAGCAAGCATGATTATGTTTTTTGAGTGTGTCTGGTTAATACTTGACAGTGCAACCGTAAGGCTGATAGGTATTGATTTCGATACCTCGTCCGTCCAACAGCAGATCGAGTGCCTCACTAATGAAATTGCGAGCACCCTCGACATCGTCATGATTTGTCGTAGGCCGGTCGTCGATGGCGCCCATGTAGACAAGTTGACCCTGTGGATTGATGATATACATGTGTGGAGTAACTCTTGCGTCGTATGCCCGACCAACGTGCCCGTCGGGATCCAGCAGGACAGCTCGCGGGCCGGCATTTTTCTCCCGGGTGATTTTCCTGGCCTGATCCGGCTTCAGGTATCCCTGTTTGCCGGGGGCGGATGAAATAATAGAGAACCAGACAACCCCCTTGTCACGATATTTTTCCTGAAGCATCTGCATGTTTCCGGTTGCATAGTGCTTTACCACGAAGGGGCAGTCATGGTTGAGCCACTCCAGCACTACAAACTTGTCTTCATAATCTGACAATGTGTGCTTTTTTCCGGTGGCGTCCGGCAATGTAAAATCGGGAGCTTTTTTACCTATTTCCGGGCGATTGCGATCCTCAGCCAGGACATTGCCAATAAAGAGAAGTCCAAACAGCAGTATCAAGATGCTTGAAAGTTGGTTTTTCATGGTTTTTCTCCTATGATTGATGTGCGTTTGTGCGAAAAATTTCTGATGAGACGGCTACTCCGGATTGGCTCCAGAGGTGACAGGAAACGTGATTTCAATGGCCGGGATGTTGCGGTTCCGAAGCCAGCTTTTACCGGAATCACCAGATGACAGTACTCCGGTAATCCTGTCTGGAGTTGATCGAAGATAGCGTGAAATCTCAATCTCCAGCGTCAGGCGATTATCGGTGGCAGTTGCAATCTGGGGCGCGGTATGTTCAATCATTCCCTGCTTGTGTGGATAGAAGTAGATGTCATCCGAATCGGGAAACAGGGCCTTTTCGCTGCCGGGCTCCAGAGTGATGGTTAATATGCCGGATGCAAGCTCAGCTTCTGCCTGCCAGTCGGACACGTTCTTCGGCACCAGGCTTCGTGATAGTTCAATCATTCCGGCAGCGGTCTTTGAATAACCGGAAAAATTGCCTTCCTGGTCAATTGCAAGGGAAAGATGAGTGGATTCAGGCAGGCAGATGTCCTTGCAAACCAGCCAGTTCATATGAGCAGAAAGAGTATGTTGCTGGTTTTTATTTGCCGTATTGTTTTCCGAAGCGCACATTTGTGCCTTGCTTTTCTCCCTTGAGACATTCACCGGAACCAGTAGCACCACACGATCAGAATATCCGTACGTGGTGATGCCATCCTCGTCAAAACGGGTGGGTTGAGGCCAGTGGATCTCGTCCGGCGTCAGAAATCCGTGCTCGTCCCACCGAATTGTTGTTGGCAAACCGGAATCACCGGGGTTGCGCCAGTAGACATGCCAGCCATCCATGATGTTCATGGCTACCCCGAGCCAGAGTGTATCGGTATTGCTGTCGATGTCGGTCAAACCCGCAACTTCCGGAAAAAGTGTGACAGATACCCTGTTATTGGCATGGCCCGAAATGGTGATTGCCAGGATTAAAACCAGACAAGGGGGCAAAAACCCGGAAATGATTGTGAACCTGCACTTCTTCATAATTTTCTGAAATAATTCCGACAGGCGTATCATGGCAGTTCTGGGCCAGGTTACACGAACCATTGTGTGATAGTTCTATAATAACACAATTCTCATAAAGGATGAAGGCGACAAACGTATATGCTGATTTCAGGTGCATGTCTTCGCAGATGCAATATTGCAAACCATCATATATGTGGATAACATAGTAGAGACATCAGATCATCGTATGTCTTGAATCCATGCAAATATGCTGTAGTTTTCACGGAATTCCGGATGAATTGGAGTATGATCATGAAAAAAGACGACATGGAAAAACGCTGGATCTGGTCAGGCATTACCGTAGCTCTGCTCTCCGGATGCCTGATGCTCTTTTTTCCACTTGTGAACTCATTTCACCTGGATTCGGCTCTTGTTGCAGGAACGGTCGGGGCTTTTGTCGCTGCCTGGTTCGGGGCGCGTACCGACAGCAGAGATCGTGATCTGCTGCCGCTCATCATGATTTTTTATGCAACCGCAATCCCTCTTGTCGTACGTGATGCAACTTTTGGCTGTTTGAGCGTTGACGGGGCTTCGTTCTGGGCAACCATCCCCGTTTTCAGCGTCTTGTTCGGTTTCTCAATCGGACGCATG
The DNA here is from genome assembly GCA_007128425.1 of Balneolales bacterium. Lineage (GTDB taxonomy): Bacteria > Bacteroidota > Rhodothermia > Balneolales > Natronogracilivirgulaceae > SKNL01. Next base: position 49,040 of record SKXL01000019.1, read on the forward strand.
TTTCGGATTCCGGGATACCGGAGAGCCAGGGTTATGGCCATCGCCCTTGTTTTTATGGTTGCTGCCGGCGGCCTGCTCCTGCCACTGCTTCTCTTCCCGCAACTCTATTTTTTCAACCATGTTTTCGGGTACTGGCCAGGTGCCATTTACGACCAGGCGGTTGCGTATCCCGGAAGGATGGGGCTCTTCCGGCTCATGACGGTCACGTGGATCGCCATTATCTGGATGATTCCCCATCTCTCCGGTTCCGACCGCATCATCAAGAGTATTTTTGCTCTTCTGATGATATCGCTTGTAATAAATTACGCACTCGCAACCCGAAACGGACTGGTATCTCCGGAATCACGTATCCAAAATGAACTTGGCGGAACATTCCAGACCGAGCATTTCATGCTTTACTACTCAAAGCAAGATTTCAATGCCCATGATTTGTCGTTTCTTGCCCGTCTTCATGAGTTTCATTTCCAGGAACTGGCCGATACGCTGAATATTTCCTGGCCACCCGGCAAGCGTATCAGCAGCTATCTCTACGGCGATGAATGGCAGATGCAGCGCCTCACGGGTGCAAAGGGGGTGAGTTATGTTCCGGTCTGGCAAAGAAACCCGCAGATGCACATGAGAAAGGCAGCCATCGACGGCACCTTGCGGCATGAACTGGTGCACGTCATCGCCAGGGAGTTTGGCAATCGGCTTCTTAACGCCTCCTGGAGCATCGGGATGGTGGAGGGACTCGCCGTAGCGCTGGCACCCGCTTCATCGGCCAGACTCACACATGACCAGCTTGTTGTGTCAAATGAAGCATTTTACTCCAGGGAAGAACTGGAGCGGCTGTTTTCATTTACCGGGTTTTATCGCGAATCGGGATCCGTTGCCTATTCTGTCTCGGGCTCGTTTACCGCTACGCTGCTTCGTGAGTATCCGGTTGAATACTTCAAAAAAGCGTATCGAAATTCATCGCTGCAAAAGGGGTATGGTGGGCTTCTGTCCGATGCCATCACAAAATGGCACCAGCGCGTGAGTGAGGTGACGGTTACAGACGAGGAAAAGAGGCTGGCTGAATCCGTGTTTGCCGTGCCGTCACTCTTTGATGTCCGTTGTCCGCGCAAGCTGACGAACGCAGAGAAATACCGGGATGATTATCGCCTTGCTCTTGCCAATGGGGACACGGCCAGGGCAACAGGTTTTCTTGAAAAAGTCCTGAATGCCGATCCGGACTGGGATGCCGGATGGTTGCAATGGATGCGCATGCAAATCGAGACCGGCAATGCAAATAGGGTAATCGCCATGTTTTCCGGAAAAGACGCTGCCATGGATAACGAAAAGATGCAGGATAGCGGTACGACACGTGATTTCCTGGCTCAGGGATATGGTAGGGCTCCGGATCACCCGTTGATATTTGTGCGGCTGGCAGATGCTTTTATAGCAGACGGTCGACCAGACCAGGCGTTGAAAATAAGACGCAGAGTCATAAATGAAATAGATCGGGGACAAAATTTGGGTAAAGACGCGGTCTCTGGCGGTATTTCTCCACCCGACTTACCGGACGCTCAGGTTCTGAACGCACAGACAGAAGCTGCCTGGAAACTTCGGGCCGACACAAGCCGGTGGAAGAAGCTGGTGAAGATTCTCTACCTGCCGGATCCTTCGATCGATTCCCCGCCCGATTTCGTGATGGAATCCGGTGAGGCCACCCTGGTGCGTGTATTCCTGTCGGAATGGTTCCGTAAAAATGTGCTGCCGTCGTCCGGCACCATTCCGTACGATCTGGTTGAGATGGCTCTGCAGGACCCTGTTGATCCCGCCTTTTTTGAAGTCTATCGAAATCTGATCTACCTGACTTCACCACAGGTACCGGCCGCTTTTTTTGAGGATAAACTTTCGGATCGGGAATGGCGTCCATCCCTTCAGGCACGGCTGGATGAGGCGCTTCGTTTTGCCGGATCATAGGCCAGATTGGGACCGAGCCACTTTTCCATCTTTTTCAGCGGCATATTCTTGCGCCGGGCATAGTCGGCGACCTGATCGTCCATGATTTTACCGACAGAGAAGTAGGACGACTCGGGGTGGGCAAAATAGAGTCCGCATACCGATGCTGCCGGTGTCATTGCGAAGTTTTCGGTCAGGGTGATGCCGGTTCGCGAGGCCGCATCGAGAAGTTCAAAAATCAGTGGTTTTTCGGTGTGATCCGGATTCGCGGGATAGCCGGGTGCGGGCCGGATTCCCCGGTATGATTCACGGATCAGCGCTTCGCAGCTCAGATCTTCGTCGGGGGCGTATCCCCATATCTCCTTGCGAACTTTTTCATGGAGCCATTCGGCAGCTGCCTCGGCGAGTCGGTCAGCCAGTGATTTGAGCATGATGGCCGAGTAGTCGTCGTGCTCACGCTCGAACCGGGCAAGATGCTCCTCAATACCATGTCCGGAAGTGACGGCAAATGCACCGATGTAATCCTTCAGACCGGTTTCCTTTGGAGCGATGTAATCGGCCAGGCATCGGTTAGGCCTTCCGTCACGCTTCCGGGTCTGCTGGCGCAGCATGCGAAGTACGGCCCGGACCTCTACCCGGTTGTCATCCGGGTAGATCTCGATGTCGTCACCTGTGCTGTTGGCCGGGAAAATGCCACAACTGATGCGCGGGGCCAGCCATTTTTCTGATATGATCCGGTCGAGCATGGCCGTCGCATCTTCATAGAGTTTTCGGGCCTGTTCACCGACGGTATCGTCATCGAAAATGGACGGATATTTGCCGGTGAGCTGCCAGGTGATGAAGAAAGGAGTCCAGTCGATGTAGCTGCGCAGCTCTGCAAGTGTGGGCGGATCCAGAGCAGCGAGGCCCATCTGGCGAGGTCTATCGATATCATCAGGGTGCCATGTGATGGGCGTCCGGTTCTGACGGGCTGTCTCAAGCGGGAGGTAGCTTTTGGTTTCAGAGCGTTGCATGTGCCGCTCCCGCAGCTTGTGGTATTTTTGGCTGGTTTCGCTGATGAGCGCATCCCGCTGCGTGTCGGAGAGCAGGCGGCTAACCACCGGGACGCTTTTTGAGGCATCAAGCACATGGATCACGGCTCCGCTGTATTTGGGAGCAATTTTCACGGCAGTGTGGATGCGCGAGGTGGTGGCGCCTCCGATGAGCAGGGGCAGGTCCATTCCCCGAACCTCCATTTCAGTGGCCAGATCCACCATTTCATCAAGGGATGGGGTGATGAGGCCACTCACACCGATCACATCGACATTCTGTTCCACAGCCGTATCCAGTATTTTCTGCGCCGGCACCATCACACCAAGATCGATCACCTCGTAGTTATTGCAGCCAAGCACTACCCCGACAATATTCTTGCCGATATCGTGGACATCGCCCTTGACGGTGGCAAGCAACACCTTGCCTTTCGGACGATCATCTTTCAGCTGCTTTTTCTCCTCCTCGATGTATGGAATGAGCCAGGCCACCGATTTTTTCATGACCCGGGCGCTCTTTACTACCTGAGGCAAAAACATTTTTCCCTGGCCGAACAAGTCGCCGACGATATTCATGCCGTCCATGAGCGGTCCCTCGATCACATCCAGTGCCTGATCGAACTTACGGCGGGCCTCTTCGGTGTCCTCATCGATATAGTCGACAATTCCCTTGAGCAATGCGTGCTCGAGCCGTTTTTCGACCGGACGGCTGCGCCATTCGTCACTCTTTGTCGTATCTTTATCCCCTTTTTTACGAACCGTCTCTGCAAATTCCACCAGGCGTTCTGTGGCATCCGGACGCCGGTTGAAAAGCACATCCTCCACCCGTTCCAGCAGATCTTTCGGGATCTCTTCGTAAACCTCCAGTTGACCGGCATTCACTATCCCCATATCCAGTCCGGCATGAATTGCATGATACAAAAAGGAGGCATGCATGGCTTCGCGAACGGGGTTGTTGCCACGAAAGGAAAAGGAGACGTTGCTGACACCGCCGCTTACTTTGGCTAACGGCAGATTTTCCTTGATCCACCGGGTAGCCTGGATAAAGTCGACAGCGTAGTTATTGTGCTCTTCGATACCGGTGGCGACCGTCAGGATGTTGGGATCGAAGATGATGTCCTGGGGCGGGAACCCGATGCTCTCCACCAGCAGCCGGTAGGCACGCTCGCAGATGGCGATGCGACGCTCGAAGGTATCGGCCTGACCCTCTTCGTCGAAGGCCATCACCACCACAGCAGCCCCGTAATCACGTACCTTGCGGGCCTGCTCCAGAAAAGCCGGTTCACCCTCCTTGAGACTCAGGGAATTGACGATGGCTTTGCCCTGGAGACACTTGAGTCCGGCCTCAA
>SKXL01000247.1 GCA_007128425.1 Balneolales bacterium
AGCATCGGAAACGGTTTTTATATCGTCGTGTTGTCTTTTTCCGATTACTTCGATGCACTGCCGGATCTGCTCTCCGGTGGGCTCCAGCGGCTTGCGAAACGGCAGATTCAGATGTACGGGTCCCTTCCGGGTGACGGAAAAAAACAGGGCCTGCCAGCCAAGCCGGTCCAGACGCTGCAGGTCATTCTGGTCGTTCGATGGCTCACCGGTATCAAAAAAGAAAACGGGATACTCCCCGAACAGCTTGATCTGATCGATGGTCTGGGAGGCTCCGGTGGCACGCAGTGAAGGCGGGCGGTCGGCCGACAAGACGATCAGCGGCGTGCCCGACATGCGGGCTTCCACGACGGCCGGCAAGGCGTTTGCCGCCGCTGTTCCGGAGGTGCAGACAAATAGAGCCGGTGCGGGCGGGGATGCGGGGGGAGTTGCCGGTATGGGTGCCGAAACAGCAGCAGAAACGGTAGCAGAAACGGACGCTGATGCGGATGCCCGAGTCGTTGAATATGCCGAAGCCGCCCTCATACTCTCTTTGCCGGCGCCAAGCGCCATAAACGCCGCCGCCCGCTCATCCAGCACAGAATGGCACCGGATGCCGTGGTGATGCACCAGCGCCAGGGTAAGTGGGGTGGAGCGGGAACCGGGGCTGATGAACGCCTCGCGCACGCCATGACGCCAAAGCGCATCCACCAGATGAAAACACCACATCAGGGAGATCCCCGCCCGGTCACTCGATGGCATATTCCAGTCCTTTTTGCATGGGTATGAACTTGAGCCGGGTCTCTTCCCATTCGGCGGCCGGATCAGAATTCTCGACAATACCGCATCCTGCGAAGAACTGTACTTGCTTGCGCCGCAAGAGTCCGCTGCGAATGGCAACGGAAAACTCGGCACGCCGGTTGGTGTTGAACCAGCCGATGGGTCCGGCATACCAGCCGCGTTCAATCTGCTCGAGCTCCTGGATGTGATCGAGCGCACCGGACTCCGGGTAGCCGCCGACGGCCGGGGTGGGATGCAGTCGGGCAACGATATCCACTGCATTCATCTCCGATGAGAGGGAAGCGGCTACGGGAGTGCACAGATGCTGTACATTGGCATATTTCTTGATGACCGGTCGCGGGGCATGCTCGAGCGAGTCGGTGATCCGGTGCAGCTTCTCCCGGATGGAGTCCAAAACGTAAGCGTGCTCTTCCTGATCCTTGTCGCTGTTCAGCAGCTTTTTTTCATTGATGGCATCCTGGGTTGCCGTGATGCCGCGCGAAATGCTCCCGGCCAGCGCTTCCGTTTTTACGTACTGCGATTGCAGCGAAAGAAGCTTTTCGGGGGTGCTGCCCAGAAAAGTTGCCTCTCCATTGAGTTGATAGATAAAAGAGTAGCAGGAGGGATATTCCTTGCGGAGAAAATGGATTAACTTTGTGCTGGAAACCTTGTTATCCGTACGGAGTCGCAGATCCCGGGCAATGACAATTTTGTGGTACTTATGGTTTCTGATGTCGTCCCGGGCCAGCTTTACGTTGTTGATCCACCGGTTGCGGTCCCGGTCGGACTCGAAACGGGTGATGCCCCGTCCCGGGCCCGCCTTGTCCCGGAGGATGCGGTTGCGTTCGATATTGACGCTCAAGCGCTCCAGGAAACGGTGCATCCATCCGGAAAACCAGTCCCGCATCTCGTCCAGATTATCATCAGACTGCCAGGTGCGCGTGATATTGATCATCGAAAACTGGCCGTCCCGGACCAGCATCCACTCCGGGAGGAAAAAGGAGGCATTGCCGAGCGGACTCCAGGCGCCGGACAACGGCTGATCGAAGAACGAAAACCCACCCACCAGATGCGCACCTGCCATGCTGTGGTTAATTTCACTGAAATAACGCACTTTTGACATTAATTCATTGGCTCTGGCCGACACATTCTCAAAACGGTTGTTGCCGGTGTTCCTGATGAGCGCCACACGGTTGCCTGCAGCAATGGCCATTTCGTGATCAGGACGCTCCCAGAAGAATCGTGTGCCGTCCGACTCCCCGTTCAACTCCAGAACCGCAAGCGGATCGATATTCTCAAATGGTACGCAAAGTGTCAGATAACCGGATTCGCTCCGGAAACGGTTGTTTTCGTAAAACCGGATGAAACGGTCGGATTCCACCAGCGCGTCCATGAACGTAGCCGGGGCGGTGGAGATTTTTTCAATATTATCCGACATATTGTAATTCTGGTTAACAGATTGACTGCTTTGTATCGTAAAAAACAGCGCTAATTACATGGCATCGTCCACTTCGCCAACTTCGTAGGGGTTCTGGATGTTGTATTCCTTCGGATCAAATTTAGCGAGCTTGAAAAAGTGATTCCATGCCTCTTCGCTGCAGCCGTTTTCATCCACCCAGCTGATGTGGCTTTGCTTGATAAGTCCGACAATTCTTTTGACATATTCCAGCCGTTTCTGCTCGTCCCTGATGCGCGGAACAGCTTCAATCATCAGGTCAAGATTGAGTCCACAATCATAATCTGCGGGTTTTCGTTTAGGGAGAAACATATGCAAGTTCTTAATTGTTAATAATAACGTCACAATATAGTATCTTTCGGTGTCAGAAACATCAGCTGTGCAATAGGATAAACGGCTGTAGCAATGGGTTCTTCGTTTCGTCGCAAAAACGGTCAGGTTATGCGGTCAAATGAAGTTGCTCTGAATCTGAATTCCTGTGATCCGTATCAACCCAAACAGAAAACGCAGTAAACATGTGGTATAGTTCCATTATTGAAACCGTGGGGAACACCCCGCTGGTGAAATTAAATACTTTTCACAAAGGGCAGCCGGGTACGGTTGTTGCCAAGGTAGAGTATTTCAATCCCGGTCATAGTGTAAAGGACCGGATCGCCCTTAAAATGATCGAGGATGCGGAAATAAGCGGGAAACTGAAACCGGGCGGCACGATCATTGAAGGTACTTCCGGCAATACAGGTATGGGCCTGGCTCTGGTGGCGGCGGTAAAAGGGTACAAGTGCATCTTCACCACGACTGACAAGCAAAGCATGGAGAAGGTAAACCTTTTGCGTGCATTGGGTTGCGAAGTGCAGATATGTCCTACCAATGTGGAACCCGATGATCCCCGGAGTTACTACTCTGTGGCCAGGCGTCTGAGCCAGGAGATACCCAATTCATTTTATCCCGACCAATACAACAATTTGAGCAACAAGGAGGCCCATTACGAGACTACCGGACCCGAGCTCTGGGAGCAGACCGACGGCAGGATCACCCATTTTGTCGCCGGAATAGGAACCGGTGGCACCATCACCGGTGCGGCCATGTACCTCAAGGAAAAGAATCCGGACATCAAGATTATCGGAATCGACTCGGTTGGATCCATTTTCAAATCCTACTTTGAAACCGGTGAGTTTGACAAGCGCCACATTGCACCCTATCTCACCGAGGGTATTGGCGAGGATATTATTCCCGAAAATGTGGACTTCAGCCTGATTGACGATATCATCCAGTGTCCGGATCGGGAAGCGTTCATTACAACACGCAAATTGGCCCGCAGCGAGGGGCTCTTTGTTGGGGGATCGTGCGGATCCGCAGTCTGGGGAGCGATGCAGTACATCAAAAAAAATCCTCTGAAACCTGACGATGTGATGGCAATTTTGCTGCCGGACAGCGGAACGCGCTACGTTTCGAAGTTCTACAACGATGAATGGATGCGTACCAACGGGTTCCTGGAGGAGAATCATCGTCCCGACATGCAGGAAGTGATCGGAAACCGGAAGGATGACGGCAGGGCGCTGATCACCGTCGACAGGGATGAAACGCTTGATAAAGCCATCGAACTCATGAACCGGCACAATATTTCACAGCTTCCGGTCACAAATGGAACCGATATCGTTGGCAGCCTTTCGGAAACAAAAATCCTCGGTTTGTTGACAAAATCAGCTGAATCGAGGAAAAAAAAGGTAGGATCGGTCATGGATGAGCCATTTCCGGTCGTAGCCGCCGACTTGAAAATTGATCAGATAACCCGCATGTTAACCGGTGGACTTGCTGCAGTGATGGTGAGGCTGGATGGCGGACGATATACCATAGTCACCCGAAGTGACCTTATAAATGCACTTTCCAGGTCACCTGAACCGGATCGTGAGTAGCAGTATTAAAACATGAACCAGTGCAATGTAACTTTAAACCGGCAGTTTGTTAATACGGTAAGGAGGATCGCAAACCCCGATGCAAAAAGGGGTACGACATCATTTAATTATTACTTGCAAAAAATGAGCAGCTATGGAAAAGAAAAAAGACAAAAAAATGGAAATCGAACTCACAAGGGAGGAGGCACCAGGTACGTATTCCAATCTGGTGATGATCACACATTCGCCGTCTGAATTTGTATTTGATTTCATCGCGATCATGCCGGGCCTGACCAAGGCCAAGGTGATGAAGCGCATGATCCTCACACCTGAACACGCCAAACGGTTCTCCAGGGCCCTGCAGGATAATATCCGCCGCTACGAGGAGCTGCACGGCGAGATCAAGGAGCGGGGTAAAAACGAACCGCAGCAGCACATCAGTTTCCGTGGTCCGCTGCCGGAAGCCTGACGATCGGTCGGACCGGGAATTACCTCAATGGCCCCTGGCGCCGGAAAATCTTCAAAAGATCATCCGTCGGTTACTCAGAAGCCGCTATTTGCGGGCAGTGAACAGCAGCAACAGAGCTACCAGGAAAAAAAAGATGTGTGGTACGATTGCTGCGTGCATGGGATCCAAGGCGCCGCTGTAGCCGAACGGTTCAAACAGTTTCATCAGAGCCAGATAGAGAAAACTGATAACGAGTCCGGCGGCGATATGTACACCGCGCCCCCCGCGCCGCCTGACCGATGCGATCGCAACACCTATGATCGTTACTGTGATAATAGAGAATGGATAGCTCAGTTTGCCGTAAAATTGCACCTTGGGCATGGCAATACCACCGGCACCGCTTCGCTCTATCGATGCAAGATAATTCCTGATCTCCGGATAGGTCAGTTGATAGACATCTGAAGATGTGCGCCCGAAATCCCGTGGAAACAGATTCAGCGTCGTATTCCTGCGGTCGAAGGTGGTTTTTTCGTAGCCCTCTTCATTATACCGGGTGATTGTGCCATTGATCAGCTCCCAGTGGTGATTCTCGGGATCCCAGGACATTCTGCCAAGCTCCATGGTTTCCACGAGTTGGTCGTCGTCGAAGGTGTAGAAGGTGACGCGATAGCCGACATCCTGACGAATGTCAAAGTAATTGACCAGCACAAGACGATCGGGAGACTCCTGGCGATAGATTCGGTTGCGATCAATGCGTTCCGTTCGCTTCATGATATACTGTTGCTCAAACTCCGCCCTGACCGCATTGGAGCGGGGTACCACGTATCCATCTACATAACTGATGAGGCCGGCAACCAGAATGGAGAATATCAGGTAGGGGGCGAGCAGGCGGTACAGGCTGATACCGGCAGCCCTCAGAGCGACAATTTCCAGTCGGTTGGCCATCTGACCGGTGAGTAAAAGGCACGAAGCAAACACGGCAACAGGAGAGACAAGGCGCACCATTTCCGGGATGTAGTTCAGGTAGTAATCATACCAGATTTCACTTAATGTAGCACCCCGGTCGGTAAAATCCCCGCTGTTTTCCGAGAAATCGATGATGATGAAGATGAAGATCAGCAGACCGGTAACGAAACCGGTGAGAATCATCATCCTGGAGAAGATATATCGGTCGAACGTTTTGATCATGGGCACTACCTACCTTCGAAACATGGCAATATACATCAGTACGAATCCGGCAAGGGCAATGGTGATGTTGCCGAACCACATACCCATGAACGGGGAAATGAACAGCCGGTCTGCCAGTTTCTCACCCTGAATGATACTGATCCAGTAATAGGTGAAAAGCATGGTGCTGATGATGGCATGGATACCCATGTGGCCTTTCCTGACCAAAAGCCCCAGTGGCGCCCCGATCATCGCAAAGAGTATGCATGCAAATGGAATTGAAGCCTTTTTGTGTACCTCCACCATGAAACGGGCGATTCGTTCCTCTCTCCACTGCATGTTGTTCATCAGGTTGTCTGACATGGCCTGGGTGTTGCGCATCAGCGTGCTTGCCCGAAGTGCCACCTCTCTCTGATCTTTAAGAGACTCCCTGTTCAATAGCGTAAGGTAGGATATATTATCCAGAGGAGGGATCAGGTCACCGTCCCTGTATTCCGAATTATCATTGTCCCCGTTATCAGAATAGTCGGCGACATGTGCAAGGTAATCGCTTTCGTGGTCCACCGGCTCGGATGGAGGCGATATCTGTTCGTCTCTCATCAGGGTGACATTGGACTGATGCAGTGAGTGCAGGAAATGACGAATTTCCCGGTCAATGTCGCTTTCCAGCGAATCAACCATGGCCAGCATGGCTTGCGCCCTCATGGAGCGACCATCGCGCCTGCGCTCTTCGGGGTTGGTTCGTGAAAAGGTGAGATCCGACATGTCAAATGAGATGCGGTATGAATCAAACGCCGTCTCCTCATGGATGGTCTGAGCTGAACCCCTACCGCGCTGGAGATAGCGCATAATCGTACCGTCATAAAGGTACAGTGTCAGACTCATATGGCGTTCGTCGCTTTCAAGGAAACCCTTTTGTGCCTTGATCACCGCTTGATCCCGACCCTGCTCCGGATTTTGAAACAGTGTGACATCGTACAAGGAATCGGTGTCGGTGGGTATTTCTCTTACAAGAAAGGTGTATCCGGCAATGCCCTCGTAGAAAATATTTTCCTGCAAATCGAATCCAGGCTTTTTCATCCGTATGTCCAGAAAAAGTGCTCTGGCCTTGTAATTTGCTTCCGGCAGCACTTCGTTTGAGAACCATCCCAGAAAAATGGTGATGAGTACTGCCATGAAAAGTGACGGGCGTATGATGCGGAAGGGGTGCACGCCGGCTGCACGCACCGCTGTATACTCATTTTGCTCGGAAAATTTGCCGTAGGCCATCAGGGTAGCCGCCAGAATGGTCATGGGGATGGCCAGTACGACCATGTACGCCAGGTTGACCATGATCAGCTCGAGGATTACCATTAACGGAATGCCCTTGCCGATCAGATGGTCCATGAACTGGATCAAAAATTGCATCAAAAGAAGAAACATGATGGTAAGAAAGCAGAATATGAACGGTCCTACGTGCCTTTTAAGCAAGTCGCGCTCAATGCTTCCTGGAATCAGTTTTTTAAAAAACTTCAACACCATGTTTTGAATAAAATACCTGGAGAGACGTTATGGTTCTGACAGTTACACTCTGAATAACGAAATAATATGACAATTCTGTCGATTCATACCAAGAAAATCGCAATAAGGCATTGATTACTTGTGTCAGGGGCTATAATTTATAACTTTTAACCCGATCACCCTCATTTATCAACCAGCCGGCCTATTGTCCACAAGCTACCGTTCGCTCGAACATACCACTTTATTTTGTAACCGGGTTAAACAGAGTATTCTTCCTTGCTATTTGCAACGGTACGTAACGGATTAACAGGCCTTGTCCTATTGTGGACTTTGCTGTGTATGCCCCTGAGGATTTCCGCCCAGGAGAGGGATACCATTCCGGAAAATGGTGTAAATCCTGAAACAGCGTCCCAGATGGGCCTGGATGTAGAATCCGGGGTTCCCCGTGCCGACACAACCGACACGCTCCGGCTGCCCGGTCCACGGACGGGGTATATGACCAATCCGTATCCGAGAAGACGTTCACCCCTGATTGAGATCCAGTCCCAGCACGATGTCGTTCGTTTCACACTTGATTCGCTGGGCTACTATTCGGCACAGCGCGAAATACATGATCTGCCGTCTGGCTTTACACGTAGAATGGATTTCGACGAATTTTCAGAGCTCAGCTTTCAAAACAAGATGCAATCCAATTGGAGGCGTCTGGTAGAAGAAAAGCGGCGTCAAAGGGACGTCAGGCGTGGTTTGCTCGATTTTACGCTGGATCTTCCCGTAGGTGAGCGCTCGGCCTTTACTACCATATTCGGTCGTCCGGAGGTTAACCTGCGCGTTACGGGTACGGCGAATATGAATGTCGGTGCATCCATCCGGGAGACTGAAAACCCTGCACTGCCGCCCGATCAGCAGAAAACGGTGAATCCCACATTTGACCAGAATCTGAGGCTTAACATTCAGGGCACGATCGGCGACAAGCTGACCATTCGCACCGACTGGGATACCGAACGAACGTTTGACTTTGAAAACCGCATGAGTATCCGCTATGAGGGCTATGAGGATGAAATACTCCAGAGCATCGAGCTGGGAAACGTATCGATGCAGACCGGCAATTCGCTTATACGTGGTGGAAGCGCACTTTTTGGGATAAAATCAGAAGCAAAGTTTGGTCCCTTGAGGCTCACATCGGTCATTTCCCAGCAGGAGGGGCAGGGGAATACGCAAACCATCTCCGGCGGAACCCAGGAAAGCACGTTTGAAATTCGTCCGGCCGGCTACGATAATGACCGTCACTTCTTCCTGGATTTCTTCTCATGGCAGGAATTTGAAAACGCCATGGCCGACCCCAACAATCCCACCCAGATGTTTCAGATCCAGGAAATCGAGGTCTATGTGCTGAATACCTCGTCGCAGGAACGTCCGGGCCAGGTCAGAGCGGCAGCATTGGTGGATCTTGGAGTGCTTAGACAGGGGGATCGGTACCTGAGGCCCAATCAGGCTGCAGACGGTTTTGATGACGAATTGCTGGAAAACTTTCGCGATCCGTCCACAACCCCGTCCGCAACCGATTTCGGGGTAGCATCAGACGAGTTTGTCGAAGGCAGCTTTGAACCCCTGGAGCGGGGAAGGGACTATTATCTGGATCAGGTTTATGGATATATCACTTTGGAGTCACGACTCGGAACGAACCAGGCACTGGCCATCGCCTACTCCTATCTCGGTCCGGATGGCAGCCTGGTAAGAGTAGGGGATATCAACGTCGGTGATGACAGGCGCATGTTTCTAAAGCTGCTGCGCCCGACGCATATGACATCCAGCAGCTCCTCATGGGTGCTGACCATGCGAAATATTTACAACCTCAACGCCACCAATCTCACGCCTGAGGATATTGATGTTGAAATCATTTTCGATGGGGCGAATACGGCGCAAAACAACCTTCCCGGCCTTGGCAATGTCCTGCTTCAGGATCTGGGTCTGGACCGTGTAAACTCACAAGGACAGCTCTCGCCAAATAACCAGATTGACTTTGGGACAGGAACGCTTGATGCCGTACGTGGAAGGATCATCTTTCCCTACGTGGAGCCGTTCGGTCAGAGAATCATTGATCTTTACGAGGCCAGCAATCTGCCCCAGGCACAGATTGAGGAGAATATCGATCGGTACGCATTCCCCGAGCTCTATAGAAATACCCAGCAGAATGCGCGCCAGCTCTCCCGGAACAATCTCTTTATGATCACCGGTACGAGCAAGGGGTCCGTCCAGGACAGCTACAATCTGGGCTTTGCACTGGTTGAGGGATCGGTCAGGGTTCGGGCCAACGGGGTAGAGCTCACCGAAGGTGTCGATTACGATGTCGATTACAACATCGGAAATATTATCATCACCAATGACCGGTATCTGCAGTCAGGCCAGGAGATCGTTATTGACTACGAAAGCAATCAGATGCTTCAGATCCAGCAGACCACATTTGCAGGATTGCGCGCAGAATACCGAGTGAATGACAACATACGTTTCGGAAGCACCTACTTTAATTTGCGCGAGCGTCCGCTACAGGACAAGATCCCGGTGGGAGACGAGCCGATTAATAACTCAATATTCGGTTTTGACGGTTCGGCCGAATTCGACACGCCCTGGGTGACCCGGGCCATCAACTGGCTGCCCCTGCTGCAGACACGGGCCAACTCCGACATTCGATTGAGCGGGGAGTTTGCACAACTGCGCCCGGATGTGGCACAAACACGCGCCGTATCAAGGGCCATCGGTCGTGGTGAACTCTACCCCGATGAGGAACGGGGACTGTCGTTCATTGATGATTTTGAGGGATCCAAAACCAGTGTCAATTTTCTCAGTCCGGGACGATGGCACCTGGCTGCGGCACCTCACGCCGTGCCGGGATACGACTTTGACATGGATTTTGAAGATAACAGCACCCAGTCCCGTATCGCCAGGTCAGATCTGCGAGGCAAATTTTCCTGGTACATGATCCCGGTTAATATCGGACGCATTACCGACGCCGCGCGCACTCCTGAAAGTCTGCCTGTCTCCGTCTCCGATGTCTTCCCGAATCGAGAAGTGCTTCGTCAGGAAGACCGATTGCAAACCCTGGACATTCACTACAATCCGAAAAAAAGGGGACCCTATAACTACAATCCCAACCTGAGAGATCTGCTGGAAAATAATCCCGAGGATACCTGGGGTGGAATGACAGCTACGCTGCCCAGCGGACTTGATAACCTGCGCCAGAACAACATCGAGTTTCTCGAGTTCTGGGTCCAGCCGCTTCTTCCGGACGGGCGCACACCTACCGGCATGGATGCTGAAAATTACGACGGTAAAATCTACATCGATCTTGGCCTGGTTTCGGAGGATGTCATACCGAACAATACCCTCAATACCGAGGATGGGCTGGCACGCGCCATGGATCGCGGCAATGTGAGCATGGATGCCGATGGTCGCTCTTTTGTCATCGAAAGGCTGAGCAACCTCACCGGTCAGTTTTCTGTAGAGACCCAGGAACGGGAGGATGTAGGCCTGGATGGAGCACATAGTACCGACGGCGAATTCAATGAGCAGGTATTGTTCGCCGACTGGCTTGCGGTCATGGAAAACCAGTACGCGGATCAGCCGGAGTTGCTTCAGCAGATTTTCGATGATCCATCCAACGACCGTTATTTCTATTTCAATGACCCACTGGTAAGCGACCGGCCGCTTCATGAGCGCTTCCACCGGATGTACGGATTTCTTGAGGGCAACTCACTTACCAGGGGTGAGTCGAGAGCGATCACCAACCGGCCCGATACCGAGGGACTTATAAATCCGGCCAACGTACAGACGTCCAACTCCTATTTTCAGTTTGAAATTCCATTGAATCCCGGGGATGAATCTTCACTTGAAATAGGTAATAACTATATTGTTGATAAAGTGGAAGGTGACCGGCCGACCGACCGCTGGTATCTGGTGCGGATTCCGTTGAGGGATGTGGCACGACAGATCGGTGCGATCGAAGATCTGGAGCGGGTCCAGCACATCCGGCTCTGGATGTCGGGTTACAGGGAACCCTTCACGATGCGGTTTGCCACCTTTGAACTGGTGGGTAACCAGTGGCGAGAGTTCGAGGAGCTTACACTTGAAGGCAGTCCCAATACCGTTTTTGATATCTCGACCATCAACATCGAGGAGAACTCAAATCGCCAGCCCATACCGTATCGTATTCCCAACGGTGCCATCCGATCGGTACAGCGCGGCCAGCAGGAACAGGTCCTTGCAAACGAACAGTCATTATCCCTCAGGGTGGAAGATCTGCGTTCCGGAGAATACCGGATGATCCAGAGGCTTTATCCAACCGGACTCAATCTGCTCAATTATTCGAATCTTCGGATGTTTGTACACGGTGAAGGATATGAGCGCCGCTCGGATGTGGAAATCGTTATACGGCTCGGCAATGATCTGACCAACAACTACTATGAGTACCGCCAGCCGGTGAGTCCCACCGATCCGACATTTGAATTTACACCATTAACCCAGGATCCGGATGCCTCGGTGCTCAGAAGTGAAACCGACCGGATCTGGATGCCCGATTCGAACAGTGTTAATCTGGTACTCTCGTCCATGAACGCACTGAAACAGGCGCGCAACCTTGCCGGGGTGGAGGATGATGTACTTTATGAACGAACCGACCTGGTGGAAAATGCCCCGCCCGGTACCATTATCGCTATCAAAGGCAATCCGTCACTGGAGCGCGTCAGGGAAATAGGTATTGGCGTGAGGAATCCGCATCAGCTCAATGCCAACGGGTCGAACGGAGAGAATACCGCAGGCAGATCGGGCAGCACAGGTTCTCGCGTCTCAAGTACAGGAAAGCCGTCACTGGATGCCGAGCTCTGGGTGAATGAGCTTCGCGTTTCAGGATTTGATGACGAAAAGGGATGGGCAGCCAATTTCCGATCCACCATGCGACTGGCGGATCTGGCAACCGTACAGGGCAATTTTTCAAGGCAAACCGATGGATTTGGTCCGCTAAATGCCAGCCTGGGCAACCGGCAAATGCATGATGAATATTCTTACGACCTTTCTACCAGTATCAATATGCATCGGTTTATCCCGGAGCGGTACGGATGGAATATTCCCGTTTCGTTCTCCGCCCGTCGACGGCAGCAGACACCTCGATTCCTGGCGCGTGAAGGAGATATCCGTTTCACCGATTTTCAGGATGCGGTTGAGGCCAGCGATTTGTCCGAGCAGGAAAAGGAGCAGCAGATACAGGCCATGCTGGATGAAATTCGCACACAGCGGCAGAGCTACTCCATCAATTTGTCCAATATTTCGAAACGTAACTCTGAATCCCGTCTGCTTCGATATACGGTTGATAATATTACCCTGGGCTATGTATACAATATAAGTGAGGAGAGTAATCCGAGAACGGAGTTCAGAGATGCATGGGACTACCGGGCCAACTTCAACTATCAACTTAACATCCGTAATGTTAATGTGGTCAGACCGCTGCTCTTCCTCGAGCCGATACCCGTTCTTCGCTGGTTTGCGGGAACCGGATTCACTTACGTGCCTTCCAGTGTTTCTTTCCGGAGCAGCATGACCCGGCGTTACTCGGAAGAGAGGCAGCGAGGCTTCACTGCTGAACCGTTTGATCTGCGTCAGCAGCATACGTTCAATGCGAACTCGAATTTCAATCTGAATTATAATTTTACCCAATCCATATCCATGTCCTATTCCAATCAGACCCAGCTGAATCTGGAGTCGCTGGGCGAGATGCCTGTCGGTCCGCCTGACGACCTGCAGGTGCCGTTTGACCCGGGTGACAGCGGGTCCGAAATTCGTTTGATATCCACATTCCAGGCATTGGAAGATTGGCTTTTTGATCCGGCCGTTAGCCCGCGGCGTGATCAATATGGTGAAAACTGGTCTGCCTCGTGGCGTCCGCGACTCAATCAGATTGATGGAATGGACTGGCTGACCTACTCCACATCCTTCCAGGGCAGTTTCAGATGGCAGAACAGTCCGGAAGGCTCGGGACTTGGCGCCAATTTGAACAACTCATTCAGCTTCAACCACAATCCGGAGATACGAACGCAGACCCTGTTTGAGAAAATTCCATTTTATAATGATGCCGTGAAGGCTCAGGAACAGGAGCGACGTCAACGGAATCAGGAACGGACCAGAAGAAGGAATAATGGCGAGCCTGCCGATAGAGAGCCGGCTGATGATTTGAGGTATTATGCCCGGTCATTGCTGCTCGGAGTGCTCAGTATACAGAACCTGAATATCACCTACAACAGGGGAGGAAGCTCCGCTCAGAGCGGATACTCGGGCGACTCTCAAATTTATTATATGTTCGGAAGCAGCGATGATGAACGCTATTCGCCGCCCTTCGGCTACCGGATTGGGATCTGGGATGAGATTCCTGATAATCAGATAATCCGGAACCTGGATCCGAGCAGGGCACTCAACTTGAGAGGGACACAGCAATCGCAAAATCAACTGAATCTCCGCTCCGGGTTGCGTCCTACCCCCAATATCAGGGTTACCCTCAATTGGCAGACCAGCTGGAACGACACCAAGACCCGTACCCGAACCCTGATTTTCCCGGACTCTTCATCCACTCAGCTGGATCATTCCGGAGGTATATCCACGACATCGTGGGCTTTCGGAGGTGGATACGGTGAACTTTTTGATCTGCAGCTGGGTCGGGCGATGAAACATATTGGGGAATCGACTCAAATTACCGGACTGGATGCCGGTGACATCCCTATGACACGCACCAGCCTGGAAAAGGACATCAGAGCCGCATACCTCGGATTTGCATCCGGTACGGTTGGAAGACGCGGTTACATGCCATTACCGCTGCCGAATTGGCAGATTTCATGGTCAGGATGGGAAAAACGATTCGGTTTTCTGAACCGCTATCTGCAATCCGCTACACTGAATCACAGCTACAGCGGAACATACAGGATGGGCTGGCAGCTTAATCCGGACCGTGGCAGTCAACTGAGTCAAACGGTTGGACCATACACTTACCTCTTTGAGCGTCCGGATTTTAACAGCCGTTCCATCGATTTGCAGCGATCTTTCTCACCATTGATTGGAGTGCAGCTGAACTGGGTCAACAATCTCAGGACCCAGATTCAGTACAACCGAAGCAAATCCATCAGCTTTCAGCTGACCAACAACACGATACGTGAGCGCCAGTCGCAGGGGCTCACCTCCTCCTTCAGCTATTCCAAACGGGGTTTCCGTATTCCGTTCTTCCGGCAGCTGAACAACCAGATCGACATCAGCCTCTCTGTCAGCTACAGCGGGGACCTCACGTATACCTATCGCCTGAACGAGGACATCGTGGATGCCTTGCGCCTGCCACCTGATGAAATCAGGAACTTTGTCCGTGCCCGACCGGATGAACAGGGAAGCTCAACACTGCAGATACGGCCATCGGTGAAATACCAGTTTTCCAGGACGATCAATGCCGGACTGGAATACAGTTTTTCCAAAACCATGCCGCATTCCACCGGTGTCTTCCCGCGCACCGATCAGGATATCCGGTTTAATATACAGGTTTCGATCCGGTCAAATTGATCCAAATCGGCATCAGGCAAGTAGTCAAGTGCATATGCAAACCCTGATCGGTTTACCATGGCCGGATTAAGTCCTGTGATTCAACTCCCGGCTGATTACGTCAACTCGGACTCCGGGTGGGGCCGGGGTTCGGCGTTAAAAAGATCAGCAGCAGCGATGCAGCACTCAACACCAGGCATAGCCATCCGATCCAGTCACCATACCGAACATATATTGTTTTGTGCTGATAGACGGGAACGGTGTATGTAAATTGGTCGCGGGTCCAGTATTCGGTTTTCACAGCCACATCGCCATTGGCATGAATCACGCCCGAAAGCCCGTTGTTGGCGCTTCTGAGAACAGTTCTGCCTGTTTCGACTGCTCGCAACCGGGCAAATTCATAGTGCTGGATATGGCCGCTGGTATTACCCCACCAGCCGTCGTTGGTAATGACAACCAGGAATGCCGCTTCCCGATCGACAAACCGGCGCACCCAGTCAGGATAGACCGAGTCATAGCAGATCAGGGCCGGCACAGCATGGCCGTCAACATCGAACATATCGAGTTTAGTGCCCCGGCCGAACATGGCCAGTTCGCTCCAGTCGATCCACCCGAAATAGTCCAGCCGGCTCAAGGTGTGTACAAACGGGAAACGCTCGACCAAGGGCACCAGCTTCGCTTTCCTGTAAAACTCAAGTGAATCATTTGGATAGAAGCCTAAAGCAGAGTTGTAAATGTTGAAGGGTTTCCCGCCATATTCACCACGGATCACAGGAGGCTCGGTTCCGGGATCGTAGCGGTGCAGAAAGGAGGAACCGGCTATCAGGGGGATATCCCATTTCCGGACATATTCCCGGATGAGGCGGTCCGATTCACCCGGATAATCTTGCACTATGAGTGCCTTGATCGAATTCTCGGGCCAGAAAACAGCGCGGGTTTTGGGAGTGACGGCGTCAGAAGATCGTTCCAGCAGTTCCCTCAGAGGTGTGACAGCATCCGGGTAACCGGAAAGATGCAGGTAGGAGTCGTAGTTTGGCTGCATGATGAGCACTTCGATCTCATCGATGGGCTCGGTTTGGTGAATGGAATAGTAAGCCAGGGAGCCTGCCGACGGTACCAGCAGCACCAGCAAAGTGGCATAACGGGGCGCCTTGCTGTACATAAGCCATGCCGTCAGTACAACCCAGAAGGTGATCCCGAGCATACCGGTGACGGAAATGTATTGAACAAGCCATGGTGCTGTCGCAAAACTGTTGCCCAGACTGAGCCAGGGCCAGGAGAGGTCCCAGCGGAAATGCAGGAACTCGTAAGTAAGCCAAACCGCAGGGACCAGCAGCGCCGAGAGCGTGGTAGAAAGACCACGGTGACGCAGATGCCAGATGATCATCAATGGAAGGGTCATGATGGCAGAATTCGCCAGAATGGCTGCAATGCCGCCCGCCACCGTGGCGAACATCAACCAGTATGTCGTGATGATATTCCAGAGAAGCAGTCCGGCATAGGAGACCCAGGCCATCTCACGAGCTGACCGGCAGAGGTCAATCAGCTGGAAGAGCAGTAAAAATCCGGGAAACACCAGGAGTGCGAAAGGAAAAGGAAACGGGGAGAAGCTGATACCCAGAAAGAGTCCGGCCAACACGCTGGTCAGCCACTTGCGATCCCGGATGTGTGAAATAGCTTGCATTTATTCAGAGTAGTTTTTACCGGCGACAATAACGACAAACTCCCCCTTTAAATTGGGATGAGCTGCGATTTTGTCCCTAACTTCATCCCGCTTTCCCCGGATGATTTCCTCAAATTGTTTGGTCAGCTCCCGGCAGACCGCAATCATGCGGTGTTCCTCGCAACGTTCGGCCAGCTCATCCACAAGTTTCCTGATGCGGTGTACACTTTCAAAAAGGATTACCGTGGACTCTTGAGCTGTAATGGCATCCAGCCTCCCTGACCGACCCTTTTTTGCAGGAAGAAAGCCCTCGAAGATGAAACGGTCACTGGGCAACCCGCTTGCAGTGAGAGCTACCAGCGCGGCTGATGCTCCGGGAATTGCACAAACAGGGTGACCTCGCCGGTGCGCTTCCCTGGCTGCAAGAAAACCCGGATCGGATACACCGGGTGTGCCCGCGTCACTGATTAATGCAATATTCTGACCACTTTCAAGACGTTCCACAAGCAATGTAACCTTTCTGTGTTCATTATGCTGGTGAAATGCAAGGGTGGGGGTTTGGACACCGTAATGCTGCAGAAGACGGGTTGAGGTACGGGTGTCTTCACACGCAATCACATCGACCGATTTAAGAATTTCGACCGACCGGTTCGAGAAATCGGCAAGGTTGCCGATCGGGGTTGCAACGAGATATAAAATACCCAATGTGAAAAAGTTATTTGCAATGGAAGCGTATTCAGGGCTTCCAGTCTGAGTTACCGGTTTGTTCCGACAGTGATTTCATCAAAGGTATGACTAAACTGAAATAAATAAAATTGCGTTATATTAGGCGCAACAATAGCTGTGCACCATATCACTCTTTTACATCAACACCCGTTTGCATTATGAGCAAGATGACGTTCAAAGGTATCAACCACATCACACTACGTGTCAATAATATTGAAAAGGCAGAGCAGTTTTACACCGATATACTCGGATTTGCCGTTGAAAAAAAAATGGGCCGGAGTATGACCGTGTATCGCATCGGCAAAGACTCGCTTGTACTTGTTGAGGCAGAAACGGAGTACGAAAAAAGCTCAAAAGATTATCGTGTAGACCATTTCGGTTTCTTTGTCGACTCGCCGGAAAAGGTCGATGAACTGGCTGCTTTTTTCCGTGAGCAGGAGGTTACTATCCTGAGTGGCCCATCCAACCGGAAAAATGGCCGCTTTGTCTTCATATCCGATCCCGATGGTAATATGATCGAAATTTTCAATGAGGCATGACGCCATTGAGTTGAATGGAAACGGTGAAGATGGTTTCATTTTAGTCGATTTTTTCGTAACTTTCCAAGTTATAAAAGATCAATATAATCAGGTGCAGAAATGAGATTATCCGGGTTTTCTGAACTGACAAATCGTGAGCAGGAAGTACTCAGATGCATCATCCAGAATTTTATTGTGACGGCAAGTCCGGTCGCATCCAAAACGCTGGTTGAGCGCTATCGGCTTAATGTCAGTTCCGCCACTGTGCGCAATGCCATGAACAGTCTGGAAAGCAAGGGGTTGCTTGACCATCCCCACACCTCATCCGGACGTATTCCGACCGAGGATGGATACCGTCTTTATGTCAATTCCCTGATGCAAGTGTCGGTTTTGAGCAGGGAGGAGCGCCAGATCCTGGATACCATACAAAATTACCTGACCACGGATGTGGACGAGGCAGTGCAGACTGCCGCACGTATTCTGGCCCGGCTCTCCAATCTGCTGGCCGTTGTCATCGCTCCCAAACTGGCCCAGGGTATATTCAAAAAAATCGAACTGCTTTCGATCAATTCAAGTCGCATTTTGGTAGTACTCACCATTGAAAGCGGTATTGTAAAAACACTTTCGGTTGAAGTGCAGTCCGAAATTCGTTCTGATGAATTGGAACGGGTCGCCCGTTTCCTTAACGAACGTCTTCATGGCTACAAAATGACTGAAATAGCCAACAAGATCGATGAAATGCTCGCCGGATTTGAGGGCAATGATCAGGCCGGATTGATACGGGTGTTCATTGACAGCGCCGACACCATATTTGATGACCGTCAATTGCGGAAGTTTTATTTTGGTGGCGTTGAATATATGGCGCTCCAGCCGGAATTTAATGACCTGAGTAACTATAAAGGCATTGTTGAGCTTCTGGAAAATGAGGACATGATCATTCATCTCTTTAATGAAAGTGATCAGAAAACAACGGATCGGGATGTTCAGATCCGGATCGGCAAGGAAAACAAGATTCAGCAGGTCGAGCAATGCAGTGTCGTTTCGGCCAATTACCATTATGGCGGTATTCAGGGTACGATCGGTTTGGTGGGTCCCACCCGGATGAATTACAGCAGAATGGTGGCACTCGTCGAGCAGCTTGCCAATCGCTTTAATCTTTATAATCCGGGGTAGTTATTGATCTGACCGGCCCATTCGACGAACCAGGCTTAACCGTTTCGACCGGCTTTCACCTTTGCGCTCCAGGCTGTCCGGATATTCTGATCGGATTGCGGACAAAGGTCGGATCAAAGGGATCAAGGCCGGACTCACGGCAAGTTGGTCTGGCCGGCAGAGTCGGTCGTCCTGTACCGGTGAAAGCATCATCAAAAAAACTTTATAATTTGAAAACGTAATAATAGTTATTTCAGAAAAGCAATAATAAGGCATGAATAGCGATAATAAGAACACGACAAAAGCGAATGTTGCTGCCGGAAACGCCGATAAAAAAACTGAAAAATCAGCTGCCTACGATCCACGGAAAAGTGAAACCGGCGCCCCAGGTATATCTGAATCGGATGAACTGTCCGATCGCGAGGTTCAGACTGATGATCGACACACACAAAGCACCGGAAAGACCGGGGGCCGGCAACAGCATCAGCACGACGGCGAGACCGACAGACCGGATACACAAAAAGATGATCAGGTTGAGGATCTGCAAAAGGAGATTCTCCGGCTCAACGAGGAGCTGGAGAAAACCCGGGATGCCATGCTTCGCAAGGCTGCTGAATTTGAAAATTTGAAAAGAAGAACGCAGAAGGAAAAAGCACAACTCTTCGACCAGGCTCGGGCGGATGCCGTTTCCCGCTTCCTGCCCATACGGGAAGATCTGAAGCGTAGTGTTGAGGCATCCAGAGGAAATGAACCGGACAAGAACTTTCTGGAAGGACTCAAACTGGTCCTGGCCAACTTCGAGCGAATACTTGATGAATACGGAGTCGAACCGATCGAAGAGACCGGAGTGCCCTTCGATGTTGAGAGGCATGACGCCATGCTCATCCAGCCGGCAGCGGATGAATCCACAGAAAGCAACACCGTTTTGCAGGTGATGGAACCGGGATACAGAATTGGTGACCGGATCATAAAACACGCCAAGGTAATAGTCAGTCAATAAATATCACATGTCTAAACGAGATTACTACGAAATACTTGGAGTCAGCAGAGATGTTGGCGAAGCAGAACTGAAACGGGCATACCGTAAAAAGGCGATGAAGTATCATCCCGACCGCAATGACGGCAATTCGGATGCCGAAAAGAAATTCAAGGAAGCAGCCGAAGCTTTTGATGTGCTGAAAGACCCGGACAAAAGAGCGCGTTACGACCAGTTTGGCCATGATGGACTTCGCGGTGCAGGTGGTTTCGGAGCGGATTTTGAAAATGTGAGCTTTGATGACATTTTTAGCCGGTTCAGCGATATCTTTGGCGGGGACATCTTTGGCGGTATGGGAGGAGGCCAGGGAAGAAGCCGTCGCCGTTCCGGAACCGGACAGCCCGGGGAAGACATGAAAATACAGCTGAATCTCACACTCGAAGAGATTGCTTTCGGTACCGAACGCGAAGTCAAAGTTAAAAAGCAGGTGAAATGTGACGAATGCAATGGTACGGGTGCCGATTCAGTGGATGATTTCATGACCTGTGACACCTGCAACGGTGTTGGCGAAGTGCGGCAGGTCACCCGGACCATGTTCGGTCAGTTTGTGAATGTGCAACCGTGTCCGTCATGCCACGGTGAAGGACGCACCATCCGGGAAAAATGCCGTAAATGCCATGGCAACGGACGTGTCAAAGGAGAGGAGACGGTAAAAATCCAGATCCCCAGCGGTGTGACCAAAGGTAATTACATCAGCCTGCGCGGACAAGGTCATGCCGGTTTGCGTGGAGGCGAACCGGGAACCCTGATTGTGCTCATCGAAGAGAAGAAGCATGAACATTTTCGCCGGGAAGGGGATGATATTTTCTATGACCTGAACATCAGCATTCCCGAAGCCGTTCTCGGCATGACAACCGAAGTGCCGACTCTGAAAGGCAAGGCCAGAATAAAAATAGATCCGGGCACCCAACCCGGAAAAATGCTTCGCATGAGGGAAAAAGGCATCAAAGGGCTCAATACGCATAAATATGGCGACCAATATGTGCGAGTCAATGTCTTCATACCGACTAAACTCAACGAGGAGGAGAAAAAGCACATTTCGGCACTTTCGAAATCGAAAAACTTCAATCCGGCGCACAGCAAGGAAGCCAGGGAGAATTTGTTCGAGCGGGTTAAATCCGTATTCACCTGAGGGTCTGGACCGTCCGGCGATATTCATACAGAACGACGAAACGCTAACGGGATGATGTGGATTACTTCAGCAATTCACTTTTACGCAGAGAAGCGTCTCTTTGCCCGTCCCGCCAGCGGTCGAGTTTTTCCGCAAGCCGGCTGTCACTGAGTGATAGAATTTGCAGAGCCAGGAGCCCGGCATTCATGGCATTATCGATGGCAACGGTGGCAACCGGCACACCGCGGGGCATCTGGACAATGGAGAGCAGGCTGTCCATTCCTTTAAGATGACGCGATGCAACCGGAACTCCCACTACAGGAAGCGTGGTGTGGGCAGCCACCATTCCGGGGAGATGTGCCGCTCCACCAGCTCCGGCTATAATGACGCCAAACCCCTCATTTCTGGCTTTTAAAGCGTACTCTGCCATGTATACGGGAGTTCTGTGAGCGGAAACGACAGCCTTTTCATACGTAACACCAAACTGTTCGCAAATATCGGCTGCAGCCTTCATTACCGGCCAGTCGGAATCACTGCCCATGATAATGGCTACTTTCAGGTTTGAAGTTTGTTTTTTACTCATGACTGCAAATAGGAAGTTTATTGATTTGGATTCAAATGGTAATTTTTCCGGCCAGTCTTGAAGCCTGAAGCGCAATTTCGACCGGATCATCACCCAGCAGAGTGAGATGCCCCATTTTACGCCCGATGCGACTGCTCTGTTTGCCGTAAATATGGAGATGCGCCTCCTTTTTGCTCCAGAGCTCTTCCGGAACTTCGGCTCTGGCATCGCCGTTACGCATGCCAAGAAGATTCTCCATCACGGCTGCAGATGAGCGCATGTCCGTTCTGCCGAGCGGAAGC
>SKXL01000066.1 GCA_007128425.1 Balneolales bacterium
AGTGTGATGAGAGCCCTCATCCGACATCATCATTCTGTCATGCTGCGCCTGCAACGAGGATGCCGCTATGAAAATCAAACATATAAAGCTGGGGAGGATTGCGTAGCGTATCATAAGAAATTTGATTTGTATTCAGGTTTCAATGGGACTTTCAGTGATTTGGCTGAGTTTGTCTGGACAGCAAGTGTTAAAGCTTGTACATATAGTTGCGTACATGATATTAAACATGTAAATAATCTATCCGAAGTGATGTGAAAGTGCAACTTCAAACAGGTATACAAAGGGTATACATGCGACCGGGTGTATTGAGCGCTTCCGGAAGCGAGTGGGTTATGCGTTACCGGCGGACTCTGACTCCATTTTCATCAAATAGTCGGTAAGACGTACTTTTGTATTCAGCTGCAGTTTTTTTCGCAGACGATATCGGGCTATTTTTACACTTGATGGAGAGATGCCGAGCATTGAGGCGATCTTCTTGCTTGACAAGTTCAACCTGAGCAGAGCGCAAAGTCTCAATTCATTGGATGTGAGGTTGGGACAGCTATCTTTAAGCCGCTCAAAAAAACCAGGATGCACCTCTTCGAAATAGAGTCTGAATTCTTCCCAGTCGTCATCCAGATTGAAGCTGTAATGGATGAGATTGTCCAGGTTCTTCAGGCCGTATTCGGCGCCATTGCCGTTTTTACCTCGAATCTTGTGTATTTTATCACTAAGCTCCTTCATGAGCTCATTTTTCTGGACCAGATGGAGAGAATATGAGGTCAGTTGTCTTTTTTTGAAATGCAGCTCCTGCTTCAGCTGAAGCTCTTTGAGCCTCCGGTTTTCCAGTTCAACGCGATTCTTTCGGATCACTGTTTTCTGCCGGTTGAATATCAAAATTGCGATAATTAGTAATAGCACCACACCGGCCGACAGAGCATTTCGTACAAGCTGATCCTGATTTTGCTGCTGTTCCAGAAGGGCAATTTGTGCCTCTTGCTGCTCGGTTTCATATCGGGTGCGAAGTTCTTCTATACGGGTTGCCATCCTGTCGTTGAAGATGCTGTCCCGAACAGTGAGCAGTCTGTGATGATACTCCAGCGCCGCATGGTAATCACCTTTTTCTTCGTAAATATCAGAAAGCAGCCGGTATCCTTCCTGCTCACCGAGAAGGGTGCCGAATTCCCGGGAGAGGTCAAGACTTTTTCGGGCGTGTAACAGAGCCTCCTCATAGTCACCTGTATCCAGAAGCGTTCTTGCAAAATGTTCATGGATGATGGATTCCAGGTCCGGATCCTGGCCTTCGTTCCGTTCCAGGGCCTGATTCAGGGCTTCAAGCGCCGCTTCGTGTTCCCCCATCAGATATCGTAACTTGCCTATATTGTTGAAGCTGTACGCCATGCCGATGATGTTCCCGCTTTCTTCCCTGAGGGAAAGTGACTCAATGTGGTATGCGAGTGATTTTTCAAACTCCCCCAGGTCACTGTATGTCAATCCGATGTTATTGAGCACAATTGCCAGCAGGTAGTTATTGCCGGTTTTGCGGTTGAGCTGTTCCGCTCGAAGATAGTAGTCCAGTGCACGGTGGTATTCCGCCATTTCATGATAAACCAGTCCGATATTGCCCAGATTTGCTGCAATACCGTTTTCCAGATCGATCTGTTCGCAAATGCGCAGCGACTCATAAAAATGATCCAATGCCCGCTCATAGTCGCTTTGTCGCTTGTAAACGCCTCCGATGACGACAAGGTTGGATGCGATACCCCGCTGATTTCCCAGGGTTCTGTTAAGTTTCAGGGACTGTTTCAGGTGCGCCATGGCTTTTCGGTCCTCGCCCATCCGACTGTAAATGGTGGCAAGGTTGTCCAGGGCGTCCGCTTTTCCGGAGAGATATTCGATTTCCTGGGCAGCAGTAAGTGCTTCCAGACCGGTATTGAGCGATTGTTGGAGATCTGATGAGTATGCAGTGCGGCTCGAATCGATCAGATTGCGAACGATGACCGTATCAGGTTGGGCAAATCCGGTTGTACCCTGGTCCGATGCGGTGAATTCGGTCGTATTAAGTGCTGCTGTTGCCTTTCCGGCTCCAAATGTTTCGGTGGTAAGCAGTACAATGACAAGTAATACGGATCCGGCAAGTCCGGCCGCCTGAAAAAAGTTGCAGATAGGGTTGGGTACGTGCCTTGCCTTTCTCCTGGGATTGCCCGGTGCACACATGGTGACTCCCGATTTTCCGTGTTTGTGGTAATGCACTTAAAAATTAAAAAAAACAATTACTTTTAAAAGAAAAAAGTGTGTTTTATATCTGAGCTATGTAAATGCCGGGATTGTGATCATTAATTATGAACGATGCAGCTGGTGAGCAGTCAGGGCCTGTGATATCAGTAAATTAGGCGAAACATTCGGAAATACCTTTCGTATGATGTTCAAAATCATAACAAATGCTTACTCTGCCTTGAAAACGGACTGGCTTGATACCGGCGAATACCCGTTTGCGCCGCGCAATGTCGACGTGGATGGACATCGTCTTCATTATATTGATGAAGGTGAGGGTCCGGTTATTCTATTTGTTCATGGCACGCCCTCCTGGAGTTTCGAGTATCGCAATGTGATCAGGGAGTTGAGAAAAAAATTCCGCTGCATTGCTCCGGATCACATCGGCTTCGGTCTTTCTGATAAGCCGAAATCATACGATTATTCCACACTGCAGCACAGCAGGACACTTGAACGGTTTATCCAGAAGCTGAATCTGAAGGATATTACACTCGTTGTCCATGATTTCGGTGGACCGATCGGACTCAATTATGCCATTCACCATTCTCAAAAAGTTAGCAAAATCATCGTACTGAACTCCTGGCTGTGGAGCAGCGAAAACGACCCGGAATTCAAAAAACTCCGCAGGGTGCTTGAAAGTCCTCTGCTGCCGTTTTTGTATCGCCGGCTGAATTTTTCGCCGCGATTTCTCCTGCCACGCACTTTTGGAGACAGGAAGCTTTCACCCAGGCTGCGCAGGCAATATACGCGGCCATTTGCCAATGCATCGCAACGTCATGGACCGCCGGCATTTGCACGTTCGCTTCTGAATGATCAGGCGTGGTTTGAGGGTTTGTGGAATAAGAAAAAGACCATTGTGAACAAACCGTTCCTTTTCATTTGGGGGATGAAGGATCCCGTCATCAAACCGGGACACCTGGAAAAATTTGAAAGCGGCTTTCCGAATTCCCGTTCCGTAAAGCTGGAGTCGTGCGGACACTTTCCCCAGGAAGAGCAGCCGGAGGCCGTTGCTGCCGCGATTCTGGATTTTATGAGTTCAAGTGATAACCCGGTAAAGTCATAATTTTTTTTAAAATAGGGCAGGTAGACGAATTTTAAACCTGATGTCAATGCCACATTCGAATGAGCCAGGGGTTTCGGATAGGAATCTGTTGCTATCCGGTACAGGTTCATTCCATCCTGCAAGCGTTACGTCTGAAGAATATCCATAGCGGATATCAACGATCGGACGTCGTGCAGGGAATCCGCGACATGACTCGCTTTGTTTCGGATCTCATGGGTTGGGAATATCAGGTCGGGTACCATAATGGCGATCATATTGGCCGCATGGGCTGCAAGGATGCCGTTTTCGGAGTCTTCCAGGGCGATACAGTGGTGCGGTTCAGCCTCCAATCGCCGGGCGGCTTCCAGAAATATATCGGGAGCCGGCTTGCCGCGCTCAACCTGGTCACCGGTTACCATATGTCCGAACGAATTCGTCACACCTGCTGCTTTGAGACTGAATTCGGCCTGTTCGCGGTAGGTTGATGTGGCAATGGCCGTGGGGAGACCGGCGTCGGACAGAAACGTCAGTAACTCATCCAAACCGGGTTTACGATCAATACCATCGGTGGATGCGATCTCCCTCCAGATTTTCGGCCATCGGTTCCAGAATGTATCAATTGGAAACTCCGGACCAAATTTATTACTAATCAGCCTGCGGCAGTCGGAGTCAGGCCGACCCACCAGGGTCATCATAAAAGCGTCGGTCAGGTCAAAGCCCAGCTCATCTGCTGCTTCCTGCATGGCCCGCTTGTATAGCGGTTCGGTATCGATCATCAGTCCGTCCATGTCCAGCACGACGGCGCTCACGGCAATGCTGTTGTTTTTGTTACTCAATGTATTACTGTGTGTTGAAATTTACTCTTTCTGTTTCGTATCTGAGGTTTGGTTTTTGTTGTCATCCTTCTGTTTGTCCGCACGCTCATCCTCGCCGTCCTTTACGGCTTTGCGAAATTCAAATAGACCCTGGCCGATACCGCGGGCCAGACCAGGAATTTTTCGGGCTCCAAACAACAACAGAAGTACCAAAATGATAATCACCCATTCAAATCCACCTAAAGCACCCATAATCTGATATTTTCCATGATTGACGTCATAAAACACCTCACCACCGGCCATTTGCCGGATAGCGTTTTAAATACCCTGAAGGATAACCATTTTTTTTATCAATGTAAGAATTTAAAGACAGGGTGACAGGTAAGATTTGACCGACTCAGTAACTCTAACAATCAGACAGAGGTTTAAAATGATCAAAAAAAAGATTTCATATTGCCGATTAGCCTATGAAATATGTGAAAGGGGCCTGCGCCGGTATCTGGTTCGGGGACACTGTAATCGACGAGGACTTCGGGAATGCCCTGGAAATCGGAATTGTTATACCGGTTTCAGAGGCCGATCTGGATTTCAGAGCACGTTTTGAGTAGTTTGTTCAAAGTCCCGAGTTCATAAACATCACCGGCGATCTGCGTCCAGTGTACGATTTGCTGATACAGTGGAATGCAGGTAATCCCCTATGGATAATCCAAAAATTTTATACCGTCTTCACTATCTGTTCCCTGTGCTGTTTTCGCTGTTCCTCTTTGGCAGTGCTGAACAGTTTGAAGTGACAGGACGCCTTTTGAGTACCAACGGACTTGCCATTGACGGACACCCGATCTCGCTGTATGATGAGGGAGGCCGGTTGCTGGTATCGGCAGCGACCGGCGCTGACGGGAGGTTTGCATTTACATACGAACGGCTATCCACATCGGCCGATCCGGACCGCGGAGGCGCAGCCGATCAGCCCGGTGCCTTCATGCTGGGTCATGCCTATCCCAACCCGTTCAATCCCCGCACGTTGGTTCCGTTTTATGCTGCCGACAACGGTCAGACCACCATCACTGTCTACAATCTACTGGGCCAACGGGTGTTGCAGACCGAAGCCGGCCTTACCGGCGGAATGCATGAGATCGAGATTCGGCTCGGAGATAATCTGGCCCAGGGGCCGTATTTGCTGAATGTCCGGGGCGACGGGTTTTCCGAGACGCGGAGTATCACCTTCGTCAGCGCGGGTGTTGGCGGCGGAGAGCCGGGCATCCGGATCCGGACGGGCGCCAATATGCGGTCGGAACACAGCTTTTCACAGGCCGGCAATACCATTTCAGACCTGGATGCAGGTACAGCCGGTGACCCCGGTGCGGGCCGCATCCACCCGGAAACGCAAGCCGAAGCAGAGCTTACGTTCCTTCTCGTGATCGGGGAGGAGTCGGGATTTGAGCGAATGGAGATCGAAATTCCCGCCGATCGGGACCATGATGCCGGCATCCTGAACCTGGAATTTGCGCTGAGCGATGACGAGCTGCTGGATGTCGTCCAGGAGGGCACATTTCAGTACTTCTGGGACGGGGCGCATGCTTCAGGGATGGCGCGAGAGCGGATCCATATCGATGAGCCGTTCGCAGACCCCCACACGGTGACCACCGGCGGGTCGGGATTCGGGCTGATGGCCATCATCACCGGAATCGAGCGGGGGTTCATCACGCGCGGGGAAGGGGTCGACCGTTTTGAGCAGATCATCGGGTTTCTGGAGGATGCGGACCGGTTCCGGGGCGTCTGGCCCCACTGGTTTGACGGACGGACCGGCAGGGTGCGGCCGTTCAGTCAGCTGGATGACGGCGGGGACCTGGTTGAGACCGCCTTGATGGCGCAGGGCTTGCTGACGGTGCGGCAGTATCTGCTGGACGGGGACGAGCGTGAGCAGGACCTTGCCGATCGCATCGATGCGCTGTGGCGGGATATCGAGTGGAACTGGCACACCAAATCCGGGACCGAGAACGTGCTCTACTGGCACTGGTCGCCCAATCACGGCTGGGCGATGAACCACACCATCCGGGGTTACGATGAGGCGCTGATCACCTACGTGCTGGCGGCATCATCGCCGACCCATCCGGTCAGTGCAGAGGTATACCACCAGGGCTGGGCGCGCGGCGGCGACATCCGCATGGAGGGGCACAACGTGTATGGCTACCCGCTGGAGTTGCGGCACAACGGCGCCGAGCAGTACAGTGGTCCGCTGTTCTGGTCGCACTACTCTTACCTGGGGCTGGATCCGCGCGGGCTGACCGACCACTACGCAGACTATTGGGAGCACAACCGCAGCCACACGCTCATCCACCGCGACTATGCCATCATCAACCCGTTCAACCATCCCGGATACGGCCGCGACCTTTGGGGACTGACGGCCAGCTACACGGTGGACGGCTATACGGCGCACATGCCGATGGAGAACGATCCCGGTGTGATCACGCCCACGGCGGCGCTCTCCTCGTTTCCCTATGCGCCCGATCATGTGATGCGGGTGATCAGGAACCTGTACCATCACCTGGGCGGCCGGGTTTGGGGTCCTTACGGATTCTACGATGCGCTGAGCATCAGGCACAACTGGTTCCCCGAGCGGTATCTGGCCATCGACCAGGGTCCGATCGTGATTATGATCGAAAATCACCGATCGGGACTTCTCTGGGATCTGTTCATGTCCGCCCCGGAGGTGCAGGACGGTTTGCAGAAGCTGGGGTTTGAGAGCCCGCATTTTTCGGATTAGATGAGACTTCCGGAACGCTGCTGCCCTTCGCCCGTGGTCAGGTCCCACAGGTTCACCACTTTGGTGATCGAAATGATGGGCGTGCCGTTCATTTCTGCATGTTTGCGGACGATCTCCTCATTGAAGGCAACATAGACGCAGCGGGTTTTGTTCTGC
>SKXL01000088.1 GCA_007128425.1 Balneolales bacterium
ACGACCGGCATATTGGAAGCGGCCATAATATCAACGATGACATCACCGACGCCAGTATTAACAAGTACATTGCCAAATACTCCGCCGGCTCCGGTCAGCAAAATGATCATTCCAACAGGCTGCATTGAATTTGTAGCCACTCTCTGGATTTCCTCCCTGGAAAAGCCAAGCCGTGTACCCAGAAAATAGAATGCCAGCAGGACGGCAATCAATAGTGCTGTAAACGGATGACCGATAAATGACATCCATACACTTAGCATGTGCTCTTCCGTCAACCAGACATTGGAAGCGGTATTCATCAAAATGAGAACAATCGGTATGGCGATGATGGTTACGCTCACTCCGAAACCGGGATTTCGTCTTGATTCAATCTGTTCGGTTTCCATGATTTTGGCCATCATATGCTCCGGCACATTGGTGATAATCCGGGTGCCAATAAATTTTCCGTAATAGATTCCGCCGGCGACGACGGCCGGTATGCCGGCAATGAAACCGAAAAAGATCACCCATCCCAGATCAGCACCGATCAATGCCGATACGGCTACGGGACCGGGAGTCGGCGGTATGAATGCATGCGCAACGGCGATACCGGCCACCAACGGGATTCCGTAATACAGAAGGGATCTGCCGGATCGACGGGTCAGGTTATACACCAGCGGGATAAAAAGGATCAATGCCACTTCAAAAAAAACCGGTATGGCAACGATCAGTCCGATAAGAGAAAGCGCCCAGGGCGTTTTTCTCTCTCCGAAGCTTTTTACTATGGTATGGGCAATTTGCTTCGCTCCCCCCGAAACCTGCAGAATTTCCCCGATCATGGTGCCGATACCAATGACAATGGCGATATAACCCAGTGTGCCTGCCATTCCCTCTTGAATGGTTTCGATGATTTCGGGAAGTGGTATTCCGCCGGCCAGGGCGACTCCCAGACTTACCAGAAGAAGTGCGATGAATGCCTGGATCCTTAAAACAAGGATCAGCAAAAGAAGAGCGACAATACTGACAATGGTCAGCGAAAGAAGATACACGGCAGACATAGGCTTCTGATTTAGATAAACTGAAATTGTCGGGAATCACTGGAAATCCGGAACGTACAGATATTTTGGTACGTTAAAATTGATACATCACAAATCCAAGTGCAGGTATCGGTCCAAAGCATAAAACTCGCTGAAAATATTTAATAATGCTTACATGGTCTCTGATCTCACCAAGATCAGAACATGGAGTGATCGGTCTTACCAGGTGCCTGCTTTTTGTGCAAGGGTTAACAAATAAGAGGATCTCATGGAAATTGTTGATCTCGTTCTGACCAGCTTAACTTTTCTGCTCATCACCATTGCCGGTATTTTTGTCATTGTCAATCCGCTGACCACCGCATTCGCCTTTATGTCGCTCACAACCAAAATGAAGGAAGCGCGGAAAAAGGAAATTGCCCTCAAGGCCACAAAAATATCGACCAGTCTCTTTTTCATATTCGCACTGCTTGGAGGTGTGATCTTCCAGCTGTTTGGCATTACACTTGCCGCATTTCGCATCGCCGGAGGCATCATTCTGTTTGGCATTGCCATGGGTATGATCCGGAGCAGAGGCGATGACGACAAGGCACATGCCGGCAAGCCGGAGGGTGAAATAGCGGATGACATCTCGGTCATACCGCTCGCTATTCCATTCATCAGTGGTCCCGGTTCCATCGCGACCGTTATGATTCTAACCAGCGAGGCGCCTACATTCTACCATACCGGACTTGTGTTCATTGCGGTGCTGGTCACAACCATTACGTGCTACTATTCCATGGTCTATTCCAAAGTGATCGTGCGCTATTTGGGTGATAGCGGAAAGCAGATCATTACCAAGGTATTCGGACTCATTCTTGCGGTGATCTCCGTCCAGTTTGTAATAAACGGTATCGCCAATGTTGTGGTTGATTTCGGTATTTATGAAATTCCGGGCATTACGCCTGGCCCCGGCTTTGAGCCGCCTGAGGAGTAACGGAAAAAAAACGCGTGACTGAACACAAAACCGAAAGAGCCGATCGAATCACTCTGGGGAGAGAGGCCAACGAACACTCCAGACGTTTCAAGCGCAGCCTGAATAAAGTCCGTCTGTCACAAGCACTGATGCAAATCTTTTTTACGGCCGGACCGGTGACCGCACTCGGACTAATTGGCGGCTACTATATCGGCTTCGGAAGACTCCCATCCACCGAACTCCTGATCTATTTCATCACTTTTACTGCGCTATCCGGTATCATTGGTCTGATTGCCCGCCTGGTCTACAACACGACCCGGGGACACCTGGAAGATCAGGGTGAGCGTGACATCCTGGATGTTACGGACACGCTCGGGGATCTTATTCTGGCCACCCGGGACATGCAAGTGCAAATGTACGAAGGTGATGCCCGCAGGCGGGAGGCGGCGTTGCAGCTGCTGCGGCGGGTGGATCTGACCTCCTACGGCGTGACCATCGCTTTCACCGACCTCACCGGAAATCGAACCATCGGTGAAATCATGGGCCAGATTTTCACATACAGGCGAATCGGACTCATTTCGCGGGTCAGAGAGCTTTATGCCGTTCACAGAACGCAGATCAGCGAGGCAGTCAGTGAGCTTGAGCAGAATGCCCCCGATGCCGCCCGTGAACTGCGGCAATGGTTTGCCGGCGGAACAACCGGCACATCCAAATCCGGTGTCTCTCGCGAACCGTTTTTTTTACAGCGGATCATGTCATCCATCGAAAACAACAACCCGCATCTAATGACGTTCCGCGATGTCGAGGAGATGATCATTCTCGCCTTTGAATTGATCAGCGGCAGGGAGATTCCCACATTGGTATTCGACTATTCCGGCCGGTGGAAATATGCCCGCGCTCTGGACGATCTGGAGACGAAGCGGAGCCAGTACCGGGTATGGCAGGCCAGGGGCGGAAACCGGATCCGCGCCCTTGCTGCCTATCTTGTCGAGTCCGGCTACGCCTCCATTGAAGAGCTGCCCGAAGGTATGAGTCTCTATCAGCTTGTTGACGAAGTTACCGGCACGCTGGACCGCCTGTCAGCTGACATCAACAAAGCGGTTGCCGATCCCGCGTTTCCAAAAAAGGAGCTGAAGCGGCTGGTTCGCATCATGAAAACCGGCATCGAATTGTACGGCATGGCCTATAAAGCGTACAGGGAGATGGGTAGCCGGCATGCCCGGTTGCTGGAAGCTGCACGAAAATGGGATAAGCTGAAGGCCGGCGCGTATGGAGACCCTGGAAAATTCAAGCTGGGCACTGTCCGCAGGGGGATCCGTATCCGGGAGAATACCATCTCCCTGGATGATGAGGAACGGCTTGAGGTGTGCCGTCATCTCTCCTGGTATTTCGAGAAGCTGGATGTGCATCGAACCGGTTTCTCCTTCACTGGACCGGTGCGTGACCTTGCCTTAACCGAATCGGATGATTCCGGCGAGCCCCTGCAAAACGATGGAGCCATGTCCGCACGCCGCCTGGCTATTGAGATCGCTCTTGCCCTGGAATCACACATCAAGCTGTCCCGGCCGGAAATCCAGCGAAATATCAATGCCACCAAGGCCATCTATCTGGGAGAGCTCTCACCCTATATGAACGCCCTTCAGAAAGCGGAACTCGGCAAGCGCATGTCGAGAGAGGCCGATGACCGGCTAGGCGTAGCGGCGGAACAAATGGCAGATACCCTGGTGCGTCTCTATGATGTGGAGCTTACCAGCGAAGCAAAGGATTTCCTGCATTATACCTATGGGGCACGCACGGAAGTACTGGAGCGTCTGGAGGAGAAAGATAAGCAGACAGGCGACATGGTCAGCCATCTGAATGAGCGGCCTCCGCTGGTGGAGTCGCCCAGGCCTCATTGGGCAAGGTCAGTGTCCAATGCCAGAAAAAAACTCGTCCGGTCTTGATGAAAATGCTCACCATTATTGTAACTATCTTCATTCCCACTCACTTTTATCGTCGGCATCTACGGGATGAACTTCGAGAATATGCCGGAACTGAACTGGCATTACGCCAATTTTGTAGTGCTTGGAGCTGTGTTATCTATAGCAACAGGCATGCTGGCCTGGTTCCGATGGATGAAGTGTATGTAATCGTTGGAAATTTTCCGATTATGGTTTTAATAAAAAAATGTAACTGATTCTGGTCACACAGATCTGATATTTCATAATTATGGTTTTTATTTTCGTACAATGACAAAAACAGATAGACAACACCCCGTACTTGGTTTTTCAACCGGTTCACTTCGATATTTGCATTATTTTTTGCTTTTCTTTCTTCTGTTTGCCGGATGCCGACCGGACGATACGAGGGAAACAGCCGGCCTGTCCGCAGCATCCCTGGACCTGGATCATCCCTTTCTCTCTTATGTCACAAACGTTCACCCCGAGTACTCTTATGAACTGAAAAAAACCATCGAGGGTGATGGCTATTCGGTCTACATAATCCGGATGGTATCGCAGCAGTGGCTGTCTAA
Organism: Balneolales bacterium; assembly: GCA_007128425.1. Lineage (GTDB taxonomy): Bacteria > Bacteroidota > Rhodothermia > Balneolales > Natronogracilivirgulaceae > SKNL01. The sequence continues at coordinate 4,481 of SKXL01000088.1, forward strand.
AGCCATCGTTGACGAAACAACCTGGTGGCACTGGCTCACCATCATTGTTCCCGATGAAGTAGATCATTCCGCCGGACTGCTGTGGATTGGTGGCGGCAGTAAAAACACCAGCCTGCCGTCATCCGTCAACCCGATCGTCCTGGAGGCCGCCCTTGCTACACGGTCCGTCACCGCCGAAGTTCACAACGTACCATTTCAACCGTTAACCTTTGCCGGAGACCATCGCGAAAGACTTACTGAAGATGCTCTTATTGCTTATGGCTGGCGCAAATTCATGGAGGGCGGAGCCCGTGACGAAGACGCCGTTTGGCTCAGCCGGCTTCCCATGACCACGGTTGTGGTGCGGGCAATGGATACCATTACCGAATTCCTTTCCACTCAAAACGGCCTGGCCCTTGACCATTATGTTATTGCCGGCGGCTCCAAGCGTGGGTGGACCACCTGGACCACGGCCATCTTCGACGACCGCGTAGTGGCTATTGCGCCCGTGGTTATCGACCTGCTTAATTTGATCCCATCCTTTGATCATCACTGGCAGGCTCTTGGTGAATGGTCGCCGGCGATAAAAGATTATGTTAACGAAGGTATTATGGATTATAAGGACACACCCGAATACAGGCGGCTGCTGGAATTTGTGGATCCCTATTCCTATCTGGAGTACCTTGACTTGCCCAAGTTTCTGATCAATGCTACTGGTGATGAGTTTTTTCTGCCGGATTCCTGGCAATTTTACTGGGATGATCTTTTAGGCGAAAAACACATCCGCTATGTCCCCAATTCCGGGCACTCCCTTTCCGAAACAGATGCAGGATTGAGCCTCATTGCTTTCTATCATCAGATTCTCCGTGACAAACCGCGACCTGAATTCGGGTGGGAAATTACCGATGACGAAATACACCTGTCTTTTGATCCGTCCAGAGTCCCTGACCGGATTCGATTGTGGCACATCCATAATCCGGAAGCCCGGGATTTCCGGATTTATGCTACCGGTCCGGAATGGGTCCATACAGATATTCCCGTTCCCAATGATGGTTTGCTCACTATTCCCGCCGGGACACCTGAAACCGGTTTCACGGCATGGTTTGCAGAGGCAGAATTCAATGTCGGTGCCGTCCACCCTTTTAAGCTTACCAGCGGTGTGGTGGTGAGGCCTGATGTGTATCCTCATCCGCCTTATGAAGCCATACCTCCAAAAAGTGTGACCGCTTCCGATCATTCCGATTTATAAGAAATGCAACGATTCTCCGAATTGCACTTTGAATGACTATTTGCAGCACTTGCACCACTCGAAATGAAAATCACAGAGGCGCGGCTGAAAGGGTCCCGGCTGATCCGGGATGAAGTTTTTTTATCATTCCACCATTTCAATATAGAATCCCATCTCGTCATACCAGCCATTTTATCTTTTCACTGAATTTATCCGTATATTAAAGATTACAGTTTTTTATGGCCCGGCTGTATTACAAAACAGCGGGCCATTTTCGTTTTAATACCATATATGACTTTTACATCACTAGCAATAGCAGAACCCATCCTCAAAGCATTATCAGAAGAAGGATACACCAGGCCAACCCCTATTCAATCACAAGCTATCCCCATCGTCCTGAAAGGAACGGACCTCCTGGGCGCAGCACAAACCGGCACCGGCAAAACCGCCGCATTCGCCATCCCTATACTCCAGCTGCTTGGCAGCAATGATTACCGCAATACGGGAAAACCCATGGGTACGGAGAGACGCCGCGGTCAAAACAAACCCATCCGGAGCCTGATCGTCACTCCCACCCGGGAGCTGGCCATTCAAATTGAGGAAAGTTTTCAGAATTACGGCAGGCACACGGGCCTGACCAGCACGGTAGTCTTCGGCGGCGTGAATCAGAAAGGTCAGGTAGCCAGGCTGAAACGTGGCGTGGACATCCTCATCGCCACACCCGGACGCCTGCTCGACCTGATGAACCAGGGTTTTATCTCACTGGACCAGATTCAGATTTTTGTACTTGATGAAGCCGACCGAATGCTGGACATGGGCTTCATCCATGATGTCAGAAAACTGCTGGCCGCTCTTCCACGCAAGCGCCAGTCGCTCTTCTTTTCGGCTACGATGCCCCCCGAAATCGTCAAGCTTTCACGGGCCATCCTCCACAATCCGGCAAAGGTGGAAATCACCCCTGAGTCGCCAACCGTTGAGGCCATCCGGCAGGGACTTTACTATGTCGACAAGGGCAACAAGAAAAATCTGCTGGTGGATGTCCTGCAGGATGAGGGGATTACCTCGGCACTCGTCTTCACCCGCACCAAGCACGGTGCCAACAAGGTGGTCAAGATCCTCCAGAGCAGTAATATTGAAGCCGAGGCCATTCACGGGAATAAATCACAGAGCGCCAGGCAGCAGGCCCTGGGCAATTTCAAGAATGGAATGACACGTGTGCTCGTGGCTACCGATATCGCGGCCCGGGGCATCGATGTGGATGAACTGCAGTACGTGATCAACTATGAAATGCCGAAT
>SKXL01000136.1 GCA_007128425.1 Balneolales bacterium
AAAAAAATAATTGGGAACAAATCATTTTTCAGGTTACTATTTTTTATTAAAATTATTTACATTGCTGTTGTAAATTTTTCACACTCAGGGGAGGGTATGCCATTTCAAAAAGAAAAGCCGATAGATAGCATATCGGCTTTTCTTTTTGAACACTTCGGATACCATTCTGCATCTACCAGGTTCTATTCAAGAACGAAGCGGAATGTGATTGTTCCGTATTGCGATTCCTGGGGCATATTGGGAGGCAGACGGGAAAAACGCCAGGTTCGCAGTGTTCTCAGCACTTCACGTTCCAACTCGGGACTTGCTTTGATGATGGGTTGAAGGCGTCCCACAGTACCATCCGGACGCACTTCAAACCTCACGGATATCACCGCTTCTGTTTGATCAACATAGGCGGGCAAGGGTTGTACAACAGGTGCCCGGTTGAAGTCTCCCTCCCATTCCAGCTGAAATGGTGCCGAACGGATGGGGTCATTGCCGGTTCCCTGATCCACATCAGGTCTGCCACGAATGCCACGAATATCACCTGTTTCCTCTTCTCCACGCTGTTCGATCTCATCCTGTTGAGCCTGCTCTGGGGCTGATGTCTCCTCAATTTCCCGTGTTTCCTCAATCGGTTGCTGTGGATCAATCAAATCCGTGTCCGGTGTAGTAACCACATCCGAATCTACCTCCTGCTCCTGGTCCGGCAGATCCACATCACGAGCCGTCTCTTCCGGCTGCGGAACAGGTTGTGGCTCCGGTTCCGGTTCAGGCTCCGGCTCCGGTTCTTCCGCCACCGTCTCAACCGGATCGGGCCGGGTCTCAGGGAGTGCCTCTTCCTCACGTGAGAATTCAGCCAAGGTACCATCCTGAAACTCACCCAGGGTAATCTCGATGAAAGCCGTACGCTGTCTGGCTTCCGGTTCCGACACCATGATCAGGGCAATTACAATCACGATCAAGTGAATGACCGTGGTAATGCCAAGCCCGAATTTTTCTTCCCTGGTGAGGTTTCGCATTGTATTAGCGGCTTGCGCGTTCCGTGGCCATCATCATGTTCATGTTCAAGGCCTTGCCAATGTTCATAACGTGAACGGCATCGTCAATTATTGCATTTTTATCAGCACGAACCACCAGAGTGGCACCCGGATGCTGCTGATTTTGTTCACGAATAGAGCCTGCCACATTCGCTCTGGGAACCGGATTCCCCATGATATAAAAGCTTCCGTCCCGTGTGATGGCAACATTTATGAAGTGCTGATCCGTGACAGCGGCTGTTTCAGCTCGCGGAATATCCACACGGATTCCAAAATTTGTCACAAAAGAGGACGTTAACAGGAAAAAAATCAGCAATAACAGCACAATGTCTGTTAAACCTGCTGCTGCAAAAAGTGTCAGCGGCTTTTTTACTTCGGTTTCCGATCTGAAATTCATAGCACTGTTGTCTAAAGTTGTTTTTTTGTCGCCGGTTTCTGAAGCAATTCAATGAATTCGGTGGAGGAATCCTCAAGGTCAAAAATCATACGGTTCATTCGACCCAGCAGATAGTTGTAAAAACCGTAGGCGATAATACCGACCGCCAGCCCCGAGGCCGTTGTGATTAAAGCCTCCCAGATCCCGCCGGCAAGAACACTTGGATTCACATTCCCTTCCAGAGCCTGAATTTGCTGAAAGGCCTGGATCATACCGGTAACAGTACCCAGAAATCCAAGCAAAGGCGCCACACCGGCTATTGTAGCCAGCCAGTCCATCTTTTTTTCCAACAAGTGAACCTCTCTTTTCCCGGCATTCTTGATGGCATCGTCAATGTCATGAATCGGACGTCCCAAACGTTTTATACCCTGTTTCATGATTCTTGAAAAGGGTTTATCCATATCATCGCAGTATTGCATGGCAGCCTTCATATCTCCTCCCTTAAGGAGACCCTCCAGGCTGTTTAAAAACTGCTGGTTGTTCATGCCCGAGTTGGATAGCACACGCCATCGCTCAGCGATCACATAGATGGCCAGAAGGGAAAGCAGTGTGATGGGAATCATCACAAATCCACCTTCTGCCAGCATTTGAAGCCAGGATATCTGGCCGGGGGAAGTCGTAACCGGTTGAAGCGTATCCTCAGCTACTCCGTTTTGAAACAGGATTACAGATAAATACAGGATTGCCGATGTCATTTGGTACTTTGTGTTTTAGGGGTTATATGCTTGTACTGTTAACGTATACGAATGATAAAGTTATTGCTGCGATAGGGCTCGGGGAGCTCATCCACAGCCTGTTTTGCATCTGATACATTTTTGAACTGTCCTACACCTACCCGCCAGGTAGTGCCTCCGCCAGGATGCTCCGCAGACCACCGCGTCGCCTTGAAGCCCCGATCTTCCAGCTTCTTTTTCTCAATCTCGGATTTTCTTTCATTTCTCACGGAGTGAAGGACGATTGTATAGGAGCCGATGAGCACTTCATCTTCAGGTCCTTTGAGTCCGTATGGAAACACCAGATCAGAAATAACCTCGTCAACGGGAACAGTGCCACCATCCAGGACCGGATCAGGCGGTAATTCGTGATCTGTTTCTATGGATACATCATCGACAGGATCGGGTGAGGGTGCGATTTCATGCGCAACCCCCGTCTCTTCCTCTTCTTCGTCAGGAACGGGAACCGGTATCTGCTCCTGGACGACGGCTGGTCCTTCGGAGTGCTTTCGATCCAGTCTCAGACCATCAAAATGAAAGAAAAGGAGAATGGCTGCAATGAGGATAGCTGCAACAGGAACAAGCCATACCAACTTGTCCGAAAATGAGCCTTCCTGTCTTTGGTCCTTTCGGGTACGATCTCCGCCGCCTCCATGTCCGGAGCTCCGGGCAACCTCGACTGGCCTGATATCACCAGGTTTGTAAGAAATTTCGGGATCCTCGTCCTTCTCCGGCTTTTCGAACAATTCTTCGTCGAAGTCCTCCGTCAATTCGTCATCCCGCACATCGGGTGTTTCCTCTTCCTTCTCCTTTTTTTCACTCTCTTCTTCCTCTGAGGTATAATCCGGTGCTGTTATCTTCTTCTCTAATTCATCTTCAACGCCCTCTTTGTCATCGGGCGTCCACGGCGGCTCCTCACTAATTTCCGTATCGCCTTCCTCATCTCTTTTTTTATCGCTGGCTTCCGTTGATCTGGACTGTGACGGCGAAACCTCGATCGGACTCATTCCGACAAATTTGTGATTCACCTCCAGTGACAGTGTTTCATCAGGCTGGAACTCCAGCTTTCCCTCCTTTTTAAGAAATGCACCCAGTCCTGCAGCTTTGTATACGCCTTTTTCCTCAATCGCTTTTACAACTTCTGCTACCCATTCCGACAATGCCCGAGACGCTTCCTTCTTATCGCTCCCCATTGCGCCGGCAAGCAGATCCACAAGATCCTCGTGCTGTATTTTCATCTGTCCCTCACTGTTCCGGTGTAAATGCAATAATATCGGCCGGCGGTGTCATCACGATACGGCCATCGCTTTCCTGATGCTGATCCTGCTTTTTGTGTTCAACCGAAAATGTACCCAAACCATTTACCTGAATCTGATGATGTTTTTTCAGCTCTCCGGCCAGCACATCAATTATTTTCTTTTCCGTTGCTTTATCTGTCATATTGGTCACCAGTGCAAAGTTAGTCCACCAAAAAACTGGAATGGCCGCTCCTGATAATTCTGCCATATTTCATACCTTTGATCCAGGATGTTCAATGCTTTTACATATAACCCAAAGCGGGAATGTAAACGGAGATCAGTCCGGACCCCCAGCTGGGTAAATCCATCAACGGTTTCGCCCTGACTTGATTTTCTGTTTCCTGAAAAATCCATCCATCCAGAAACCTCGAGAAATGATAGCGGTCGGGTTGTGATCAGCACAGACCCTTTCCAACGCGGAACATACGGAATTTCTCCCGATGGAATGACCTCCTTATCAGCATCCGTATAATGCAAACCCATCCGCCCCGAAATGGTGGTTCGCCACGATCTGAAGACACGGGAAATACCGGTATACCATTCCACATGTATGGCATCTTCGATATATCGGTAATCATACAGCGGAACATGAGGTTCATCCCAGCTGGTGAAGTAGCCGTGTTTGTAATATTGCCAGTAATCGATCCCGGTGTAAACCTCTACCCGATTCCATACATCCATACCCGTGTGAAGGTTGATATGGAGTCCGCGCTCGTGTTCAAGTTCTCCGCCGCTCTTGAGGGCAAAACGGTTTTCCGTATGTATGTTCTCAAGAGAGGGATCTTTTACAAAACCGCGAAGACGCAACTGAACGGAAAAACGACCGGTACCCTTGAAGCGGTACAGGATATCGGGATACAGGTAAAGATCGAAATTGTTTTCGGGATCATAAAGCTGGTAAAAGCGCAGCCAGGCCTCCACCTGATGATAGCTGCTGAAAGTGTGGCGATAGCGGCCGCCAAGGCTGTTGTTGAGCCAAAATTGGGTTTTGTCTATTCCGGTGTCGTAGTGAGCACCCGCTGCATTAACCTGAAAGCCAAAAACCTGATCCATCATGGAGCCTTCCCAGAATCGGTTTAGATGCAAATGGTAGCGTGTTTCATTGGTTGACACATTGCGGTCGGGAATTAAATCGGTGTAGTCGGAAAATTGGTTCAGTGAAGCGGATGCTTGCCATCCCCGGTAAGCGTTTGACAGCTGTTGCCAGCGTCCTTTTACCCCGATACTACTGTGGGCTATCCGATCGGGCTCGGTTACATCGTCTCCTGCCACAGGCATGGGGGAGTAATTGAATGAGGAAGCTCCGGATACTCCTATGCCCCACCGTCTGTTGCCGGATACCTGTGTCCATTGCAGTTCGCCTGCAAGATCACGGAACGAGCTGAAGTCACGATCCCCATTGGATGATTGATGGCCAAGATGAAATGCCAGACTTTCATTTTCGCGAATCCGTGTTTCTGAAAAAACGTGCAATTCCGGACTCACGAATGTGCCGATTCCGCCGAAGGCGTAAAATTTTCCTCTGTCGACAAATCGAATAAAGTTTCTTTCCGGTCTGAGTGCCGGTTCCAGATCGCTGATGGGAATGGCGGCCACGATCTCTTCGTCTGTCTCCAAAAACGGCATACGATCGGGATCTACACGGAAAATGGCCGGTCGCGGACTGAAACCCAACACAGGTTGTCTTGCAAGTCCGGGAAAGCGGGCTTCAAAATCACCGCGTATCTCAATATCCTGCGGATCGATATCCGGTAAAAGGGTAGAGGCGCCTCCATCCTGCTGCTGTGCTGTTACGGGATACACGAACATTACTAGATAAAGTGGCACTATAAATATGATATATCTTATGGAATTCATTCGGACTTTATAGAAATAGTTTCTGGAATCAGAATATAAACGTTCATATTGCCGGAACCGTCTGTCGATATGGCAATTTTCAGAGGATTATTTTGTCTGCCTGTCATCAGCTGTTTACGAACTTTCTATACCAAACGGAATTGTTGATTACCAGCAGTATGGGTGTTGCAATTAAAATAATAATCATCATTACCAAATGTGTAACTATTGCATACGCTACACCAACTGTATGGGGAACTGCGAAAAGCAGCAGCATGGAGCGGCTTACAAACCAGTGATAGGTGCCAATTCCACCGGGAGATGGCAACGCAACCCCCAGTGCCGAAACCACGGTGATGATGAGCGCTTCGCGAAGTCCAAGGTTGAATTCGTTATGCAAGTCAAAAGCAGTAAACGGAATATAGGTCATTAACACATAACAGAACCAGATCGCCGCCGTCAACAGGATGAATAACGGCCAGTTATTTACATCCTTGATGCTGAACAAACCCTGCACAAATTTCTTTGACAAGTCAACCATGAAGGTACGCATGTTTTCAATGGTCGGCAGCAATCTACCAAGACACATAGCCAGCCGATAAAGAAGATATAGGGCAATAGCTGAAGCGACAGCCAGTGTTATTAAAATCAGCATCCCATCCACACTAATCAGGGACTGCAACCACGATACGGTATCTCTTCCCAGCAGAGGCACGATTAAACGGTAGTCGGACATCAGATAAAACAGTGAGACAACCACCAGAATCAGCATCACCAGGGCATCCAGTGCACGTTCCAGTACGACTGTACCCATCAGCATTGTTCTGCTGATCTGTTCCTTGTTGCCTACATACACCGATCGTGAAACCTCTCCAAGACGCGGCACGGCATAATTCACCAGGTATCCCAGCATGACACCGCTGAAAAGATTCATTCTTCCAGGGTGTAACCCCTCCTGCTCTATGAGCTGCTTCCATCTCTCCGCTCTCAAATAGTGGCTCAGCAGTGAGATAAGTAAATAAGGAAACAGCCAGTAATAAGTGATTTTGCTCATGGTCAGACGCAGATCCTGATAGGAGATATCTTTCAGGGCAAGCCATAAAAACACAAGAGCTACGAGCGCACTGGCAATAAATCTGAGTGTTTTTTTCACCATGCCGGTTTACATTCTAAGATCGATTATCTCCGCATTTTCCGGATGTTCCAGAGTGAAAATGGAATCTGAAGCCTCCAGATAGTGTGCATCAGAAAATGATGTATTCAGTTGATTTTCCATCTGATCAACAGCATTAATTTGAAGTGGGGTGAGATCGGATTTCAGGTAAATGGCCACTTCAGTGAAAATCTCAAATGGATCATCGGGAAGCAGGATAAATCTGGTCACGTCTCCCTCTGCGCTCACTTCCGAGATGCGAAACAGCTCATCGGTATCGGAAAAGAATCTGGAAGGAGCAAAGTCGTCTTCCTCGGGCTCGTATTCGCTAATGATCAGCTTATTCTGGCGTTTATTGTAAACCATCGAGATTTCTCCATCCACCAGCACCACCTGGTGATCCGCTTTGATCTTGTACTTCTCCTTTGAAATCCAAAGTTCACCGTGGATGACCTGTCTTTCTCCGGTATAGGAATCGATCAATTCATGGGTCATGCCGGCATGCAG
>SKXL01000110.1 GCA_007128425.1 Balneolales bacterium
GAAGTGTCCATCATCACACTGAAAAAGCCGAAGGCTCTGGTCGATGAACTGGAGTCCCATGGCGTGCCGGTTTTCAGCCTGGATCTGAAACCGCACACGCTGCCTGCGGCCATTGTCAGGTATCGCAGACTCCTTCGCCGGCTTGGTCCGGATGTCGTTCACTCACACCTGATCCATGCCAACCTGTTCACCCGGCTTGCAGGCCCGGGAAAACGGTCATGGCGCCTGGTTCAGACCACCCACGGTGGCAAGGAGGGAGGACATACCATGCTCGACTTCCTCTACCGCATCACCAACCACATCCCCGATTTCATCACCTCCGTATCGCAGGAAGGGGTGGATAAATACCGCCGGCGCACCGGGTTCAAAGGCGATAACATCACCTATGTCATCAATCCGGTGAACGTTGAAAAATTTGCACCCGACGCCGGTGTGCGCAATGAGGTGCGCAAAGAGCTTGGTCTGAACGGAGAGTTCGCCTGGATTGCTGTCGGCCGCTTTTTCGAACAGAAGAACTATCCCAATATGTTGCATGCGTTTAAAATAGTGGCTGCGCAACGGGAGGATGCGCGTCTGTTCATTGCCGGCAAGGGTCCGGACAGGGATGCCATAGCCGGACTGGTTGAAGAGCTGGAGCTAGACAATCACGTAACGCTTCTCGGTGTGCGCAGTGATGTGGACCGGCTTATGAAAGGAGCCGACGGCTATCTGATGTCATCGGCCTGGGAGGGTCTGCCCATCGTACTGCTGGAGGCGGCTGCATCCGGTCTGCCGATCGTGGCCACCGATGTCGGAGGCAATACCGAAGTGGTGCACGATGGCGAAAATGGTTATATCGTGCCTTCGAAAGATGCTGAACAACTTGCCGATGCCGTTGTCAGGCTGATGACGTTGCCCGAAAAACAGCGTGCCGCCTTCGCCAATACGTCACGCGAGATTGTTCGGGAACGCTTTGCCACCGAGGCTGTTGCCGAACAGCTGCTCGAAATCTACCGAGGAAACAGGAATTGAATTCTCATCGTATATAGAAACAGATTCGCAATGCCACTAGTAAAAAAAATCTATTGTCACGCGCCCTATTTTATAAAAGTGCTGATGCTCAATATTCAGGCACTCATCTTCTACCGGAACCGCTATTCGGGCAATTTCAAGCATCTGCTGGAAGAGCATAAAAAACTGTGGCAATCCGATTTTTACTCAATCAGACTCTACCAGCAGAGCATCCTTAGAGAAATGCTTCTGGAGTGCCATGACCACTCCAACTGGTACCGCTCTGTGATGGAGGAGAAGGGGATTACGGTGGATGACATTCGCGCCGATCCCGAAGCCGCACTCTTCCGGATGCCGCCGCTCACCAAGCAGCAGCGACGCGATCTGGCCGGTGATATCATGATCAATGAGGACAGACGCCCGTCCACGGTCACCCGCACGACCAGCGGCACCACCGGCACCCCCATGATGATCAAAATGGACAAAGATACGCAGGAACGCACCTTTGCCTGGCTGTACCGCTACTACTGGAGCATCGGGCTGCCGTACAATTTTCGAAGTGCGCGTTTCACCGGCAACAATATCGTCCCGACCGACCAGAATAAACCGCCGTTCTGGGTGCAGAATTACCTGGAGCGCCAACTGTTCATGTCGTCCTATCATCTGTCGGATGAGAATCTTCAGCATTACGTCCGAAAGCTGAACCGCTTCAAGCCCCATCTGCTGGACGGTTATCCATCCACAATCTTCATCCTGGCCCGCTACATAAAGAACAATAACATCACACTCGGATTTAAACCGGTTGCGATAAGCGTAACCGCCGAAACCCTGTACGACTACCAGCGAAAAACCATCGAAGAGGCGTTCCAGGCCAAGGTGTACAACCAGTACGCATCGGCCGAGGGCAGTCCCATGATCTCGGAATGTCGCGAAGGCAACCTGCATATGCATCTGGATACCGGCTATTTCGAATACCGTGAGCGTGGCAGTAACGGACCTTCTGCACCTATTGCCGAAGGTATCGCATCCGGACAATCGGATGCCTTTGAAGCCGGTAGTCTCAAAGGTCACCATGACATGACAGCACAAAATGGCAGGGCGGGCAACAAAGAGATCAACAACGGCCATAGTATCAACGTTTCCAGCGACAATGCCGGCCGAACCCGGCTGGCCGAACTGGTGGTGACCGGATTCCGAAACCGGAAAATACCACTGATACGTTACGAAATCGGAGACTACATTGAAGTCAAAGAGACCGAGAGCTGTGCATGCGGCTGCCAGATGCCCCTTGTAAAACATATTGTAGGCCGTGAAGACGATTTCTTCATCAATGAGAAAGGAGGATTAATAGGCAGGGTGGCCAGTGTGCTCTTCAAGCACGCCAACCACGTCAGCCAGGGTCAGATCATCCAGAAAAAACGTTCCGAATTCGAAATCCTGGTGGAAACCGAGGAGGGATTCGGAAAAGAGGACGAACAGGTGCTGATCGACCGTACTCGCGAAATTATGGGTAAAACGGCACAGGTGAAGATCAAGGTGGTAGACCAGATCCCCACAGGCGCCGGTGGCAAACTCAGGGCAGCCATCCGGGAGTTTCCGCTGGAAGAGGCCTGGGAAATCCATGAGTGAGTGAAGAGATAACTAACCATCACTATTTTATTACAATACCGAATAAAAAATAACAGGAGATACTTTTGAGTGGATTTTTACTTACCTGGTTTTTTGTACTGATCACCGCAATGATGGTGTTTCTTTTTACAAATCAGGACAAAAAACTCCAAAAAGTGCTCTTTATAGCACTCGGAGTGCGGGTTTTACTGATGGTTATCGATGCCTACATCTACTCCAATCTCCCATATCTGACGGCAGCGGACGCCAGCAGATTCCAGCGCAGGGCGGTTGAGTTTTCCATGATCGGATTTTCCGATATGATTACATGGCCGCTTCCAGGCGGTGCGGGGCTTTTTGCCTACTTCATGGGCTTCGTATACGCGGCATTCGGCACCTATGAGGGCACCGTGATCCGGGCCATCAACACTATGGCAGGGGTATTTTCGATCTACAACGCCTACCATATTTCCAACATGCTCTGGACCCGCAAGGTCGCCCTTCAGAATGCCTTTATCCTGGCGCTTTTCCCGCTGCTGGCAGTCTATGCGCAAAACCCCATTCGCGAGGCCTTTGTGGTCTATTTTCTCACGCTTGGCCTGATGTACTACGTCTCTTTTGTAAAATACCGACGGCCACATTATATCGCACTGGCCGTGATCGGCTTTGCCCTGAGCACGGCGTTCCACATGGGAGCGCTCATGGCACTGCTCGGTCTTGGTGTGTACCAGCTCTGGTTGTTTCTTACCTCACTGCTCAAAGGACGTATTCTCATGTTCCTGAGTTCAGGTGTCGCGGTACTGATTGTCGCATTCGGCCTGCACTACCTGAATACAACCGGGTGGGGACTAAGCAGCATTGGTGGAGAAGGCGCCGTCACTGAATTCGGCGTAGAAGAGTTGATTCAGGAAAGGGGAGGAGATCGGCGCCAGGGCCGGGCCAGCTATCTGCAGGGAATGACCGCATCCAATCCGGTGGATGTACTCTGGCAAACCCCCATCCGCGGTGCCTATTTTCTCTTTGCTCCCTTCCCCTGGATGATGAGTTCCGTCTGGGACCTTGTAGGTTTGTTTGACGGACTGCTCTACCTGCTTGTGTTCATCGGCATCTACAAATCCTTTCCCGTAATCCGTAAAGATCCGGCTGCCATGGCCATGCTGGTCATGCTCCTCGGTATGATCGTGGCCTTTGCCTGGGGTGTAACCAACTACGGTACCGGCATGCGGCACCGGGCCAAGATCATTATCCTGGCCATTTCCCTGACACCTTATCTGTACCCGCTGAGAATGATCGTGTACGACAAGATCAGAAAAAGGATGAGCCTGGTATACACGAAAAAGTGGTTCCACCCATAGCTCCTGGAGGGGCACACAAAGCCCCTTGACCCCCACAAAAAAAAGACATTAAGATTTTTTAATTTCAGACCCGATTTTTAAAGTGCCTGTTTCGGTGTTATTTGCAGGTTCCCATGCATTTGCATGCAAGGATGCATTAAGAGATTCTAATCTGTAAAACTTGGATTTAGCAGCACTTGAGGATAGTTTGGTAATGTTATCGTAACACACCTTCCGGCAGACACACTGACGGGAGTTTGTAACAGCAATTGCCAGTACGGCAGAATTTCCAAACCGTTACCCGTTTTGCCTGATCGAATCCTTTTTGTTGCAGCCAATGCCCGATCACTCATCGCCAATCGCGGTGACCTCATTCTGCAGATGAAGCAGCTCGGATATGATGTGCACGCACTGATTCCCGAGTACGATTTTCTGCCGGAGGTGGAGGAGCTTGGAATAAGTTATGACCTTATCCAGCTGAGTCGGACCGGGGTGGATCCGTGGTCTGATTTCCAATCCTACCGCACGCTTAAAAAGCATATCCGCCGCTATCGGCCCGATGTGGTCTACAGCTACTCCATCAAGCCGGTCATCTACGGTTCGCTGGCCGCCCGGGCCTGCAAGGTACCGATGATCGCTTCCATGATCACCGGCATGGGCTATCTGTTTACAGGAGAGACCTTGCGGCAGCGCATGCTGCGGCGCGTGGCCTCCATGCTCTACCGGAGAGGTCTCGCCGCATCAGACCGGATCTTTTTTCAAAATCCCGATGACCTGGCCCTGTTCCGGTCGCTTGAGATCATCAACCGGCGTGATGAATACAAGATCGTTCGGACCAATGGGTCCGGCATCAATCTTGACCGCTTCACGCAATCAGACCCGCCTCTCCCGCCCGAAGCTCCGTTCACCTTTCTGATGATCGCCCGCCTGCTGCAGGACAAGGGGGTACGTGAATTTGTGGCCGCTGCTGAAAAGCTGCACGAGCAGTATCCGGATGTGCGATTTCAAGTGGTGGGGCCCCATGACCCCACACTTCCGCATTCACTGCCGGCCATGGAAGTGGAACAATGGAAGCGAAACGGGGTTGTGGATTTCATTGGCGGGGTAAAAGATGTGCGACCCTTCCTGCAAGCGTGCAGCGTGTACGTGCTGCCCTCTTACCGTGAAGGCACTCCGCGCTCGGTCCTCGAAGCCATGGCCACCGGCCGGCCGGTAATCACTACAGACACCCCCGGCTGCCGTGAGACCGTGAATGGGAATGGGTATGAAAACGGCTTCCTGATTCCGGCTAAATCGGCTGCAGCTCTGATTGAAAAAATGGAGGAGTTTGTGCGCAATCCTGACCTCGTTACAAGAATGGGACGTCAAAGTCGCCGGCTTGCCGAGCATAAATACGACGTCAGAAAGGTTAACCACACCATCCTCGAAGCACTCGAATTAGGTGACCGAAGTAGTACCGGTGTACCGTACGATAACAGGAATAAAAACCGGAGCACCAGTGTGAATGTTGAAAAACGTAACCCGGAGGCGTCAAATAATCATGAATTGATCAGCAAAGAGGTGAAAAGCCATGGCTAAAAACCTGCTCATCAGACTGATTAAAATGCCGCAAAAGCTCTACAGCGACTACCGTACCATTCGCAATGAACGCAGGATCAGGCGTGGTCAGTTGCCATGGCCGTACAAAAGCCTGTACGATGTGATCTGGGTGGATCCGGCAGAAATCGTCGGTACACTGTATAAAAAAGACCGATTTCCGGGATACTGTCGTGGTCAAATCCTGCCGGGTAACTGGGACAGGAACTTCAAACCAATTGAAGATACCACCGCGTATATGGTCCTCCATCAACGGTATATGGAAGGCAAGGAATGGGAGGAAATATTGCGTAATCCCCGGCTCCGGATGGGGCAATTGGATGAAAAGCAGATCCGGAAATACCGTGAAAAAGCCGCTATGCGGGATGCGGTTTACCAGGACCTGAAAGAATCTGGCTGGAAGAAGAGCACCATCAAAAAGAAATCCACTTTCCTGACCGATGAGCTGAATGTAAATGTGACCCGCGACGGCTCTTTTATCCGCAACAACAGCGGAGTCCACCGTCTGGTGATGGCTCGCTTTCTCGGGCTGGATCGCATTCCCTGTCATATTCATGTCGTGCACAGTGAATTTGTTGAAAAAATAAAAACAGAGACTTCGAAGAAAAAACCGGATAGTCAACATGGTTCAAACCATTGTAATAACAAGCATGTGGAGCGACAGACGATTTTGTTTCAACAAAAAAATCCCTTGTTGCAAAGAAGTAAAACGAAACAAGTAACTGATTTGAAAACGTGAAATGCTCCTGTGTGACCTTATCAATCTGAAGATGTAAGCACGTGAAACGGATATTTGACATAACGGCATCGTTACTCGGATTTTTAATCCTGTCGCCGTTTTTTGCACTTCTGGCACTCTGGATCAAGCTGGACTCGGCCGGACCCGTATTCTTCCGTCAGAAGCGGATCGGGCGCGGCAGACATGCGTTTTACGTGCTGAAGTTCCGGACCATGACCCATCGCGATCCTGATACCATAGACCAGCACGCCGAACAGGTCGTAAGCGCCGCTGCCGACCAGCGCATCACAAATGCCGGACGATTTCTTCGCATGACCAGCCTGGATGAACTGCCCCAGCTTATCAATATCCTGAAAGGGGATATGAGTCTGGTTGGACCCCGTCCCGTCATCCCGGAACAGCTGGAAGTCGTACCGCACTGGTTCGATGACCGGTTTCTTGTACGTCCGGGCATCACCGGGCTGGCACAGGTCAGAGGCCGTCGGAGCCTCAGCTGGGAGGAGCAGCTCGAATATGATACCGCCTACGCCCGCCGGCCCGGACTTATTCGCGATCTTGGAATTTTACTGCAGACGGTCTGGGTGGTCCTTACCGCCAAAGGCATTTATGGAGACGAATCTAAAAACTGGCGTGCTTATCGAAACAAATGGGCGCGTTATTCAAACAAGGAGA
>SKXL01000167.1 GCA_007128425.1 Balneolales bacterium
GGGTTGCGAACTGTCCCAGGTACCGATGACATGTATCCGATCGCCGGTCATTTCAACGGCCTGATCAAAATCGACGTAGGATGAGATGCTCTGACTGAAGTTGTACATCACCAGCGAGGTGAATACGATGATGCCCGTAATTCCGAAAACAAGACGAGGTTTCATTTTGGTGGTTAAGCCTGTTTTTTACTGTTTTTGTTCCAGATTATCCAGCTTTTTTTCCAGCCGGAAAAGATATGTAATGAGCACAAACCAGATGATCAGGCTCACGCCCAGAACTACGAAAATGAGACCGTTTGATGCCATGGTCTGCATAATTACATTGCCATGCTCCGGATCCTGAACACCCTGCCACCGATCACTGTAGGCCGATGAAAGCGTGTCGGCAACTGCGGTGGAAAGGAGTGTGATAAAAGTCATCAGCTTGGTCATTCGATATTTTGTTCTAACGTCAGTTTGGTCAGGATTATTTCTATGATATTGTGGACGCAGACTCGCGCTCGGTGCGCATTTTAAGCATGACATACCGGTAGCGGAGTTGCGTGATCCACGCAGCCAGTCCGATAAAGCCGATTACGGCGGGATAAAAGACAAGTCGCAGCTCAGGCGCTGTGAGGTCGCTGAAAGCCGGATTGCCGTCCGCTCCGGGGTGCAGACTGGGCAGTTGCCGGGGAACAATATAGAGCAGAAACGGTACCGTGGTCGCTGCAAATACATTATAAACCGCCGCAATTTTTGCCCGTTTTTCCGGATCATCAAATGCCGACCGCAAAATAAAATAGGCAACATAGATCATCAGGGCCATGGCCGAAAGATTCATTTTCGGCTCGGCGAAGGTCCACCAGGTACCCCAGGTAAAACGTGCCCATAGCGATCCAGTGAGCAGACCGCATAGACCAAATAAAATGCCAATCATGGTGGCCGATTCGGCCAGCGCGTCCATGCGCATGGAACTGTTCATCAGATAGCGGATACTGAACACCAGCCCCGCAGCAAACACGACCGACATGGTAAACCACATCGGTACGTGGAAAAACAGGTTGCGGGAGGTTTCGTAGAGAATGGGAATCTCGGGCACTCGGATCAGAAATCCGGCTATAAGCACCGCCGTCATCCACAAAATCAAAAGATACTTCCAGACTGATATTTTTGGCATAAACGTTACCGCATTCACCCGCAACCGGTTATCGGGTTTCCGGCTTTATCGTATCGGATTTTGAAAATTTCATGAAGTCGCTAAATTAATAAAAATTCTCGTTATTGACTATAAAAAGCGAACATATGTCACCGGATCAGCCATCAGCAAAACAAACATCGTGGCAAACATATGAACTCCATCCCGACTGGAAGATCTATCTGATCCCCTACATCGCAGGTGCGCTTCTTGTACCGGCAGCTGGAGTCGGACTCTATATCATCTACCGCTACTGGAGCAGATGGAAAACGATGCGGTACAAGATTACCAATTCCGAAATTATTCATCAGCATGAGGACAGAGAGACCATCGTCTCATTGCATGAAATCGTCTCATGCGAAGTTTCGTATTCCCGTCTGACTGCCCGCTTCGATTTCGGCACCATCACCATACAACACGCAGCGGGGGCCATCGAATTGAAGGGCATCACAGATCCCGAACCGGTAGCCGATCTTATCGAACGCGCTGCAGACATGGAACGCGATCGAATGAAAATGCGGGAGGAAACCGCGCAGTTCCGCCCCCGGCATCCTTCCGGCACGCTTGACAAGAAGAATGAACTGGTCGGACTCTGGCAGCAGGGGCTCATTTCGGAGGAAGATTATCAACAGGAACTAAAAAAATTCGAGTCGTAAGCTCCCACCCCTCCGATTACCCATCGGTAATACATCCTTTGGATGCCGATGAGACGGTTTTGAGATACTTGAATAACGTTCCCCTGCTCACTTTGTACGCCGGTGCCTTCCAATGTTCGCGTCGACGGGCAATTTCGGCATCCTCCAGATCCACCTCCAGCTTGTTCTCCACGGCATCGATGGTAATGGCATCACCGTCCTGCACCAGGGCAATGAGTCCGCCTTCCTGAGCTTCCGGAGTGATGTGTCCGACCACAAATCCGTGCGTTCCGCCCGAAAAACGTCCGTCAGTGATTAGCGCCACTTCCTTTCCGAGACCGGCTCCCATGATGGCCGAGGTGACCGAGAGCATTTCGCGCATGCCGGGTCCGCCTTTCGGACCTTCATAACGGATGATCACAACATCACCTGCCTTCACTTTTCCCTCATTGATTCCCTTCAGACACTCCTCCTCGGAATCAAAAACGCGCGCAGCACCCTGAAACAGGGTCCCCTCCTTACCGGTAATTTTGGCCACGGACCCCTCCTCGGCGAGATTGCCATATAATATGGAGAGATGACCGGTTTTTTTGATAGGGTCGGATACCGGAGCGATGATGGCCTGCCCATCGGACAGTCCGGGAAGCTCCTCCAGATTTTCCTCGAGCGTTTTTCCGGTGACCGTCAGGCAATCACCATGCAAAAAACCTTCTTTCAGGAGCAGTTTCTGTACAGCCGGGACGCCTCCTACATCAAAAAGATCCTCCATCACGTATTTACCACTCGGCTTCAGATCCGCTAAAAAAGGCGTCTTGTCGGAAAATCGCTGAAAGTCGTCAATGGTCAGATCCACACCGGCTGCATGAGCCATGGCCAGCAGATGAAGCACGGCATTGGTGGACCCGCCGAGGGCAATCACGACGGTAATGGCATTTTCAAATGATTTTCGCGTAAGGATCTTGTCCGGGGTGATATCCTTTTCCAGCAGAAGTTTCATAGCTGCACCGGCCTGCTCACACTCCTCGCGCTTGTCGTCGGAGGTGGCCGGAATGGAGGAGCTGTACGGGAGACTGAGTCCCATGGTCTCTATAGCCGAGGCCATGGTATTGGCCGTGTACATACCTCCGCAGGCGCCTGCGCCCGGACAAGCATGCTGCAGCACATTGTCAAGGCCCTCCTCATCTATCTTTTTGGACACAAATTGTCCCCAGGCTTCAAAGGCCGACACCACGTCAAGTTTGCTGTCCGCATAAAACCCGGGACGGATGGTGCCCCCGTAGACCATGATGGAGGGACGATTGAGCCGCGCCATGGCAATCACGGATCCCGGCATGTTCTTGTCACAACCGGGTAGGGCTATCACGCCATCGTACCACTGTGCCCCGACAACCGTCTCGATAGAGTCTGCTATGATATCACGGGATTGTAAGGAATACTTCATGCCGGTCGTTCCCATGGAGATGCCGTCACTTACTCCGATGGTGTGGAAGATGTAGCCGATCATGGATTCATCGGCAACACCCTTTTTAACGAGGTCTGCCAGTTCGTTGAGGTGCATATTGCATGGATTGCCATCCCATCCCATACTGGCAATGCCGATTTGAGGCTTGTCGAAATCCTCCCGTTTGAGACCGGTTGCGTAAAGCATGGCCTGTGAACCGACCTGGGACCGCACTTGTGTAAGACGACTGCTGTATTTGTTCAATGACATAATCTGTTCTACCAATAAATTTGATTCAGGGTTGAAGCGAAAATACATATGTAAATGATTTCTGCTGCGACGCAATATGCTACCACATTCACAGCTTTTTCTCAAGACAAACTTTTGGCGGCAGAAAACGAATTTTATATGAATTTTATAGAACTGTTTTATACGTACTTCTAACTGATTGCATGACACTATTGTGCAATTACAGCAACATTAACTCAAAAAGCGCTTCCATATGTGTATTTATTTAGGGACAACAGCCTTTTTAATCTGTTATTTTTATGTATAATGATTCATATTCATTATATTTTAATTCAACAAAACGCTCTTTTGAGAAATTATTCATTTTTTATTGATTCGGATTATTGACAAATGGAAGAAAATCATTAGATTTGGAGGGTAATGCATAAGACAAGTATAGAGTACATATGTTGATGGCACAAAAACAACCCGTAGCAGTTGCACTCCCCGCTCAGAGGCAGGATGGTCCTGAAGCATGGGTTGTACCGTCTGCCATTTTGGATCCTGTATCCCACTCTCTCTCCTCCGTACTCAGGTTATCGCTAATCAGCGGTTCCATTATTCTAATTATTGACCTACTAATTGGCATACTATAATACACTGCCAGAGGTCATCCTTACATCCCGCCTGTTAGAATAAAAGTTGAAATTGGAAAAAGGTAATGACCTCTGGGAAACCGGACTGTAATTCAACCACAACCAATAACCGTCATTAATCATCACACATCCACTCAGACATATCAGCAAGCATATTGTTGACGACAGGAATGGATACTCCATCTGACCTAATAACAAAAATTGGAAAAGACAGATGAAACAAACCACATCTACTCACCCTGCTGAAAATAAGGCAACGACACATCTCCCTGCGACCAATGGCGATACCGGGAAAGTTACCGTGAATACCGATGTTACGGTCAAGAAAGAACTGAATGGTGGAGAAATCCTTATTCAGAGTCTACTTGACCAGGGTGTGGACACCGTATTCGGTTACCCCGGGGGTGTGGTTCTCGGTGTCTATGATACCCTTTTTAAAACACCGAAACTTCGACACATTCTGGTTCGTCACGAACAGGGTGGCACGCATATGGCAGATGGATATGCGCGAGCCACCGGCAAACCGGGTGTTATCCTGGCGACATCCGGACCCGGCGCGACCAATACCGTGACGGGCATCACTACGGCCATGATGGACTCCATCCCCATGGTGGTGCTCACCGGACAGGTCCCCTCCTCCCTCATCGGCAACGATGCTTTTCAGGAGGCCGACATCATCGGGATGACGCGTCCGGTGACCAAGCACAGCTTTCTGGTAAATAAAGTGGAAGATCTTGCGGATGCCATCCGCGATGCCTTCTACATCGCGACTTCCGGCCGGCCCGGTCCGGTCCTTATCGACCTGCCGAAGGATATGCTGTTCGCCAAATCGAATTATGAAAAAAGAACACCTCAAGAAGCACTTCGGGGCTATCAACCCCGTACAAAAGGTGACTCGGAACAGATTAAAAAAGCGGCTGAATTGATCAATGTGTCAAACAAGCCTCTGCTTTATGTTGGCGGCGGAGCCATCATGGGTGATGCACACAAGGAGGTCATCGAACTGGCCCGCAAGTGCAACATTCCGGTAACCACTACCCTGATGGGACTGGGTGCCTTTCCTGAAAGCGATCCCCTTTCGGTCGGCATGCTCGGCATGCATGGAACTTGGTATGCCAATATGGCTATCCAGAAGTGTGACGTTCTGATCGCTGTCGGCGCCCGTTTTGACGATCGCGTGACCGGACGTGTTGACGCATTTTCACCGCTCTCAAGAAAAATTCATATTGATATCGATCCGGCATGCATCAACAAAAACATTCATGCTGAGGTCCCTGTCATCGGTCACGTGAAGGAGGTGCTCACCGAACTCAACAAGCTGGTAGGCGAAGTGGATACAACCGAATGGCGCGCCACGATCGATCAGTGGCGCAAGGAACATCCACTGCGATACGAATCCCAAAACGATGAAATCGCCCCGCAACACATGATCCAGGAAATTTCCCGGGTTACAAAGGGTGATGCGATCGTTTCTACCGACGTCGGTCAGCACCAAATGTGGGCGGCTCAGTATTATCAATACAATCATCCCAAGTCATGGTTGTCCTCCGGCGGACTTGGCACCATGGGTTTCGGCTTTCCAGCCGCCCTGGGCGCCGCGGTGGCCCGGCCCGATCGCGAAGTCTGGTGTATCAGCGGTGACGGTGGTTTCCAAATGACTTCCATGGAGCTCACCACGGCCGTTGCGTACAATATTCCGGTCAAGGTTGCCATCATGAACAACGGATACCTCGGCATGGTACGCCAGTGGCAGGAGATGTTCTATGGCGGAAGATATTCCCACTCTTTCCTGGAGGAGAGCAATCCCGATTTCGTAAAAATGGCCGAAGCCTATGGCGCCGTGGGCATGAGGGCAACAAACGTACATGAACTCAGGGAGGTTCTGGAAAAGGCTCATGCTATCAAGGACCGGCCGGTTGTCATGGACATCCATGTTACCAAGGAAGAGTGCGTCTACCCGATGATACCTCCGGGGGCAGCTGTTGATGAACTGGTAGATTCGCCGCTGCCGGTCAAATCATCAACATAGGAACAGGAGACCTGACAACAGCCAGGCCCTGCACCATACCACGCATTCGACGTAAATTCCGTTAACCAAACCACGAAACATCCAACAGCAAAATCTCTGGAAAACAGCAATGTCCGCAGCCGCAAGAAAAGAAAAGAAGCATACGATCTCGATGAAGGTCAGCCACAACTTCAACGCCCTGGCCCGAATCGCAGGTTTGTTCACCGGACGCGGATTCAATATTGACAGCATCAGTATTGGTGAGGCCGAGGAAAACAAAATGGCCAGCTGCACCATCACCACCCACGGCGATGAGCGGATCATAGACCAGATCATTCTTCAACTGGACAAGCTGGTGGATGTGGTGAGTGTGGAGGATCTGACCTTTCTTCCGCACGTGGAACGTGAACTGGCACTGGTAAAAATTGAATCCACCAAGGAAAAGCAGACCGAGATCATTCAGGTGGCCAATGTCTTCCGGGCGAAAGTGATCGACATCAGTCCGGAGAGCCTGACCGTTGAGATCACCGGTCGCAAGGACAAGGTGGACGCCGCCATCGGCATGTTCGAACCTTTTGGTATACGCCAGGTTGCGCGTACCGGCACAGTAGCCATGAAACGGGAATATCAACCCCGGGACTGACGCGGGTTATAACACATCCAAATGTTTATACATACAACCAAAATCATTCCATAATCAAAACATAGCAAGGAACCAATAGAACAGATGAAATGTCCATGACCGGGCATGATCCCGGACACAAAGGAGCATGATTATAATCGTCATGGACATTCTATGTGACCTATTGAATCAAAAAATATAAACACATGAAATTATACTATGACAACGATGCCGACCTCACTTTCCTGAAGGATAAAATTGTAGCCGTTCTGGGCTATGGCAGCCAGGGACACGCTCATGCGCTCAATCTTCACGAAAGCGGCGTATCGGTGATTGTCGGACTCCGCAAGGAGAGCCGTTCGTGGAAGGTGGCCGAAAAAGACGGGCTGGCCGTATACGAAACTGCCGAAGCAGCCAGGAAAGCCGATATTGTAATGGTGCTCCTTCCCGACGAAAAGCAGCAAGCCGTTTACGAAACAGACATCAAACCGAACCTGAAACCGGGCAATGCCCTGGTTTTTGCTCACGGATTCAACATCCATTTCAATCAGATCGTACCGCCGGAAAATATCGGCGTGTTCATGGTGGCTCCAAAAGGGCCCGGACACCTGGTCCGGCGTGTCTATACACAGGGTGCCGGTGTGCCCTGCCTGTTTGCCATTCACCAGGATCCCGATGGAAATCTGCGTGATATTGCACTGGCGTACGCCAAGGGCGTCGGCGGCACCCGCGCCGGAGTGATCGAGACCACGTTTGAAGAGGAGACCGAATCCGACCTGTTCGGCGAGCAAGCCGTTCTGTGCGGGGGCATGACCGAGCTGGTTAATACCGGCTACGAGGTGCTGGTGAACGCAGGCTACAAGCCGGAAATCGCCTATTTCGAATGTCTGCATGAATTGAAGCTTATTGTGGACCTGATGTACGAAGGCGGTATCGCCGGTATGTACTATTCGGTCAGTGACACCGCGGAATACGGCGGCATGACATCCGGACCCAAGGTCATCAATGCCGATACCCGCAAACGCATGGAAGAGATTCTGGAAAATATTCAGAACGGGAATTTTGCCCGGGAATGGATACTGGAAAACAAAGCAGGACGGGCTTCTCACGAGGCCTTGAGGCGAAAACACAACCGTCTCCCCATTGAAAAGATCGGTGGTGAACTGCGTGATATGATGAGCTGGATAAAAAAGGACTGACAGATTCATGAAACGAACATGGCAGCCTCCGGTTGACACGCAGGAGTATGATTAAATCCTGCCATGTGAGTTCATTCTGACCATATGAATCTAAATTGATTTAAACAGATGAAAACACGATCGATAGACCTGTTTGATACCACGTTGCGGGACGGAACCCAGGGCGAAGGCATCTCCCTGTCATCAGACGACAAGATGCGCATTGCCAAACGTCTGGACCAGGCCGGGATCGACTATGTCGAGGGCGGATGGCCCGGATCCAACCCGAAGGACATGGCGTTCTTCACACGGGCCAAATCGCATCGGTTTCAACATGCCAAACTGGTGGCCTTCGGAAGCACCCTGCGGTACGGCAACACCCCTGATACCGATCCCAATATTCAGGCACTGGTGGAAGCCGGAACCCCTGCGGTCTCCATTTTCGGCAAGACCTGGCTGTTTCATGTACATCAGGCACTTGGTATTACCGATCGTGAAAACCTGAATCTGATCCGGCAGTCAATCGCGTATATGGTGGCGCATGATAAAGAGGTGATCTACGATGCAGAGCACTTCTTTGACGGGTACAAGGACAACCCGGATTATGCGCTGCGAACCCTTGAGCATGCCGCACGGGCCGGTGCTTCGGCACTGGTCCTGTGCGACACCAACGGGGGCACTCTTCCTCAGGAGGTGGCCGGGATCGTACGGACCGTTGTAGCGCGCTTTCCGGACTGTGTGATTGGAATCCATGCCCACAACGACGGCGAACTGGCTGTGGCCAATACACTTGTTGCAGTTGAAAACGGCTGTCGGCATGTGCAGGGTACCATCAACGGGTACGGTGAGCGGTGCGGCAATGTCAACCTCTGTTCAGTCATTCCGAACCTGCAGCTTAAAATGGGATACGACTGCATCATACCGGAGCAGCTGGAAAAAATGACGGCGATTTCCAATTTCGTAAGCGAAGTGGCCAACGTGGCTCCGTTCGATCATCAGGCTTTCGTCGGCAAAAGCGCATTCGCACACAAAGGCGGAATTCATGTCAGCGCCGTGATGAAAGATCCGTCCACATACGAGCATGTTGCACCGGAAATCGTCGGAAATCACCGCCGCGTGCTGGTCTCCGACCTCTCGGGAAAAAGCAATATTCATTACAAATCCGATGAACTGGGCATTGACCTGCTCTCTTACGGCGACAAAGTCCCCGAAATTGTCCAGGCACTGAAAAACCTCGAAAACGAAGGTTACCAATTTGAGGCGGCTGAAGGATCTCTCGATCTCCTGATTCGCAAAATTACGGGCGAATGGACCGACCTGTTTGAACTCAAAGGGTTCCGCGTCATTATAGAGAAGAACGAACGAATGGAAATACGTTCGGAAGCAACCATCAGGCTTTTAGTCAACGGCGAAGAAGAGCATACCGCCGCATCGGGTAACGGTCCGGTCCACGCTCTGGACATCGCCCTGCGCAAGGCCATATGCAAATTTTATCCTGAAGTTAATCAAATGCAACTCTCGGACTATAAAGTTCGTGTACTCAATGAAAAAGACGGCACCAACGCCAAAGTGCGGGTGCTGATCGACTCCGTCAACAACGGCACAAGCTGGGGTACCGTTGGCGTGTCGGAAAACATCATCGAGGCCAGCTGGCAGGCACTGATGGAAAGTATGGCCTACTACCTCCAGCAGCAAAAAATCACAACCGAAAACCACTCATAATTATGAAGAACCGAATCCAAATCTTCGATACGACGCTCCGCGATGGCGAACAGGCACCAGGGTTCAGCATGAACCTGCAGGAAAAAGTCCGACTGGCTCATCAGCTGGAGCTACTTGGAGTGGATGTGATTGAGGCCGGTTTTCCGATTTCCTCCGAGGGCGACTTCAACGCGGTGCGTGAAATTGCCAGGCGGACCAAAAACATTACGGTGGCCGGGTTGGCTCGTGCCAAGGAAGGTGACATCAACCGGGCATGGGAAGCGCTCAAACATGCAAAAAATCCCCGTATTCACACCTTCATAGCCACCTCTGACATCCACATGGAGCACAAACTCAAAAAAACACGCGAACAGGTTCTGGCCGAGGCGGTTGCTGCCGTCACATACGCCCGGAGCCTTTGCGAAGAGGTTGAGTTTTCCGCCGAAGATGCCACACGAAGTGATGCAGCCTTTCTGTGTCAGATTGTCGAGGCAACCATAGAAGCCGGTGCAACCATCATCAATATTCCGGATACCGTGGGGTATGCCATGCCCTGGGAGTTCGGTGAGTTGATCAAAACACTGCGTGAATGCGTTCCCAATATCGACAAAGCCATTCTCAGCGTCCATTGCCACAACGACCTTGGCGTGGGAACGGCCAACTCACTGGTGGCGATTCAAAACGGTGCCCAGCAGATCGAGTGCACCATGAACGGCATCGGAGAGCGCGCGGGAAATGCCGCTCTTGAAGAGATTGTCATGGCCCTTCATACGCGCAGCCCCGAGTTCAAAGTTGTGACAGGAATCGACTCCAAACAGATCTACCCGACCAGCAAAATGCTCTCCGAGATCACCAGTATGGAAGTACAGGTCAACAAAGCGATCGTCGGACAGAATGCCTTCGCTCATGAAGCGGGCATTCACCAGGATGGTGTATTGAAAAATCCCATCACCTACGAAATAATGACACCGAATTCGGTCGGACTCACCTCGAACAATATTGTGCTGGGCAAGCACTCCGGTAGAAGGGCTCTTGGAGCACGTCTTGAGCGACTTGGATACACACTGACCAAAGAGGAGATGAATGATGCGTACGAGGCGTTCATTGCAATTGCGGATAAAAAGAAGGTGGTCGTGGATGAAGACCTGATCGGCCTGGCTTCCGACGGTTTCCGCAAGAATGGGGCTGACGCCGGCCAAGTAAAAAAAAACAGCTCTAAACCCAAACCCGTCGATAAACAGTCGGGTTCACATCCCGGCGGGGTTTCACACATGAGCACCTCATTCACTCAGGAATCCATCTACGAATACTTCAACAGGCCGTGACCCACAACCGATTGGGTCATTAACTTGCACTATCCCCATGTTGTCTCCGGCCACATGGCTTCCATTTAATGTAATCACAAATCCAATAGTAACTGTAAAACAGACTGAAACAACCGAGTTCAATCATGTCAATGACTTTAACTGAAAAAATACTGGCCAAAGCATCAGGCCGTACCCGTGTGGATGCCGGTGAAACGGTATGGGTAAATGTGGACATACTGATGACACACGATGTCTGCGGTCCGCCCACCATTGGTATCTTCAAACGCGAATTTGGCGAGGATGCCCGCGTCTGGGACAAAGACAAGGTGGTGATCATACCCGATCACTACATCTTCACCAATGACAAATATGCCAACCGCAATGTCGATATTCTGCGCGCCTTCGCTGCTGAGCAGGACCTGCCCCACTATTATGATGTAGGTACCGAGCGATACAAGGGCGTCTGCCACGTGGCCATGCCGGAAGAGGGTTTCACCCGACCGGGCGACGTGCTTTTCGGCACCGACTCCCACACCTGCACCGCCGGGGCGTTCGGCCAGTTCGCCACCGGGATCGGCAACACCGATGCCGGTTTCATCCTCGGCACCGGCAAGCTCTGGGTTAAGGTCCCCGAGACCATGAAGTTCATCTTCGAGGGTGAGATCCCGCCATACATCATGGCAAAGGACCTCATTCTCCAGATCATCGGAGATATCGGGGTGGATGGGGCCACGTACCGTGCGATGGAATTCGCCGGCGACGGTGTAATGAACATGGACATGGAAGGGCGCATGACCCTGACCAACATGGTGATCGAAGGCGGCGGCAAGAACGGCGTCATCGAACCCGATGACGTGACTTTCGATTATGTCCGCAAGCGCACCGACTATGATTTTACCCCCCTTTATAACGATCCAAACCCGAAGTATCACAGTGTGCGGAGATACAAGAGTTCCGAGCTGGAGCCCATGGTGGCCAAACCGCATTCACCCGACAACAAGGCGACAGTGACCGAGGTGAAAGGGACACAACTCACCCGTGCTTACATCGGCTCCTGCACCGGAGGCAAGATCACCGACTTTGAGGCCGCGGCCAAAATCATCAAGGGACACCAGGTTGGCGTGGAAACCTATGTCGTACCTGCAACGACTTTGGTCCGCGAGCAGCTCAAAACCACATACCACGACGGCGAAACACTCTGGAATATCTTTGAGGAAGCCGGAGCCCATATGGGTGAGGCGTCTTGTGCCGCCTGTCTCGGGGGACCCTCTGACACCTTCGGGCGCCTTCAAAGCGAGGAGATCTGTATCTCCACCACCAACAGGAACTTCCCGGGGCGAATGGGATCCAAAAAGGCCCAGGTTTACCTTGCCTCACCGTACACGGTTGCCGCATCCGCCATTACCGGAAAAATAACCGATCCACGGGAGTATTTGCCCGTTGAAGCAGTACACAGCGGTACACAGACCAGCCGTTAAGTATTTCGCCGGAACATACTCCGGAACAATCCGACGTGTGAACTCGTTGGATTCAACTGCAACAAACATTTTCGGAACGCATCAAGCTGATTCCGAAATCATCTCATATTAATCCCGATCAGTGCAACATTCCTGATCATATCAATCCAATTGATACCAACGTAATTCAACCGATGAACAAAACGATTAAAGGCAAGGCATTTGTCGTAGGCAACGACATTGACACCGATCAGATCATACCTGCCGAACACCTCGTATACAGTCTGGACGACCCCAAAGAACGCCGTTTCTACGGTCGTTATTCGCTTTCCGGAGTACCGGAAAAGGAGTCCGGACTCCCCAAAGGCGGCATTCCGTTTACCGAGCCGGACAAATTTGAATCCGATTACAAAATTATAATCGCCGGCAAAAATTTTGGATGCGGTTCTTCACGTGAACACGCTCCGTTCTCCCTACAGATGGCGGGGGTCGAGGCCGTCGTTGCCACCGGCTATGCCCGCATTTTTTACCGCAACGCAGTCGACGGCGGTTTCATCATCCCCTACGAGAGTCACGATGATCTGCTGGACCATATTTCTACCGGCGATGAAGTTGAAATTGATGGAGAGCTCAACATCATCAAAAACATCACCACCGGTAAAACATTTCCCCTCAACAAACTCGGCGATGTGATTGATATCGTGGAAGCCGGTGGAATCTTCAAGTATGCTGCAAAGCATGGCATGTTATAGGTACCGATATGAGTAAACGTATTGCGCTTCTGCCCGGTGATGGCATCGGTGTGGAAGTAGTCAGAGAAGCAAAAAAAATTATTGATTATCTGTCGGAGCGGTATGAGATGCAAATCCGGACAGGAACCTATCTGGCCGGGGGTGCCAGTCTTGACAACTGCGGAGAACCGGTGAAAGACGAAGTCGTCGAAGCATGTAAAAAGGCGGATGCCGTTCTGCTTGGCGCGGTGGGCGGCCCCAAATGGGATGACTTCCCCCCTGACAAGCGGCCCGAGAAAGCACTGCTTCGCCTGAGAAAAGAGCTGGGACTGTACAACAACCTGCGTCCCGTTACCGTATTCGACTCGCTCAAGGACGCCTCTCCCCTTCGCCCCGAAGTGGTCGACGGGGTGGATCTGCTGGTAGTACGCGAACTGACCGGCGGACTCTATTTCGGCCAACCGAAGGGTATTTCTGAAGAAAACGGCATCGAAACCGGCGTAGACACAATGCGCTACTCCGTACCGGAGATCGAGCGCATTGCCGTGGCGGCATTCGAAGCAGCCAGAGGCCGGCGCAAGAAGGTGACCTCGGTGGACAAGGCCAATATTCTGGCCAGCTCCCAGCTCTGGCGTAAAACAGTTACCCGCATAGCCGGGAAGTATCCGGATGTGACTCTCGAGCACATGCTGGTCGACAACTGCGCCATGCAGCTCATCCGCAACCCGTCTCAATTTGACGTTATTCTGACCGAAAACATGTTCGGAGACATCCTCAGTGACGAAGCCGCGATGCTTACCGGCTCCATTGGGATGCTGCCTTCGGCCAGTCTTGGCGACGGACCGGGTATGTATGAGCCGGTCCACGGATCCGCTCCGGACATAGCCGGACAGGACATTGCCAACCCGCTGGCCACACTCGCTTCGGTTGCGCTCATGTTCCGTTACTCGCTCAACCACGAACAGGCAGCCCGGGATATTGAATCTGCCATCAGCAACGTGCTATCCGACGGTTACAACTGCAAGGATATGAGTCGACACGCCCGACATGTACTATCAACCACTGAAATGGGGGACAAGATTCTGGAGACAATAAAAACAGCTGCCGTTTCGAAGTAAATAAAAGCTCTGTATTGATACCAAATTATCTGCTCCTGATAAACCATTAGAATTTGAACGAGATGCTGAAAGAAAAAAAAATCGCTGTTTTAGGTGCCGGAAAAATGGGCGAAGTACTTGTAACCCGCTTGCTTTCAACCGGAACACTTGAAAAAGAGCAGCTCTTTGTTACCGCCAAGCACGAATCGCGTGTCGCCTACTTTCGCGAAAAGTTTGATGTCAAGGGATCAACAGACAATGCCGAAGCTGTAAAAAACGCCGACATTATCCTTCTTTGCGTTAAGCCGCAAATTGCACCTAAAGTCATCGCTTCCATTCGAGAATCGATACATCAGGACCAACTGGTCATTTCCATCATGGCCGGCTTTACGATCGAACAGCTTCAGAAAGCGATAGTGCTCCCGCTTCCGGTCATACGTGCCATGCCAAATACCCCTTGTGAAATCGGTGCGGGGATGACGGTCCTGGCTTCCGGAAATCAGACCAACGGAGAACAGATCCGTTTCGCCGAAGCCCTTTTCGACTCACTTGGCAAGACCATTGTGCTTGACGAAAAATATTTTGATGCCGTAACCGGCCTTAGCGCCAGTGGACCCGCTTTCATCTATGTTGTGATTGAAGCTCTGGCTGAGGGCGGAGTAAAATGCGGTCTCCCCCGGGATGTTTCGACTGCGCTGGTGGCCCAGGCCTGTCTTGGAGCGGCACGCATGGTAGCTGAAACCAATCAGCATCCGGCTATTCTCAAAGACCACGTAACCACACCGGCTGGATGCACCATTGACGGTCTGTTAAAACTTGAGGAAGGCGGCCTGCGCGTGACCATGATCAAGGCTGTCGACGAGGCAGCCCGACGGGCCAAGTCGCTTGGAAGCGAGTAAAATCACCTTTTCTGGTGCCACTTTTATCAGCTTACCAGGTGGTGTTGGCGCATTTCCCTCCTCCACTCTTGCTTTGCCTTCAGCTGATTCCAGCGAGCTTCCTTGCGCGCAACAACCAGCATCCACAACGATCCGGCCAAAAGAAGTCCGGCAGCATAAATCCAGATGGCCTGGCGCAATGTCAGCAGTTCAAACTCCATGATAAGTGAAGCGCAGGTGACGGAGACAGCTTGAGAAAATGTAAACAGCAGCCATTCCGAGCTGAAAATGCGGCCGCGGAAGTTATCGGGCGAACGCTTTTGGAGCAGTACCGTACTCATCACCCAGTTGGCACCGCTTGCCGTGTGAGCAAAAAAGACAAGGATGAGCATCAGCCAGATCACTTGCAGTGCTCCCACCACCAAATAAATTGACCCGGCAATTATCATTGCAAGGCCCATCAAGGTAACCCAACGACGTTCATCACTCAGATAACGCCGGATAAGTACGGGTCCGACCGCTGTTCCGAACCCCCGCGCCGCATAAAGTAACCCGAGGCCGACACTGCCCATCATCAGAATTTCCTCGGATACCAGAATGAGCATGTAGACCAGCGCTCCCAGAAAAAACGTTATCGTACCCTTGGCAAGTGCCGGTCGCAGGATGTGCCTGTTCGAAAAAATATACCGGTAGCCGTCTATTATGCCCCGCACGGGATTTCTCAGGGAGTGCAAGGTAGCTTCGTCACGTTCATGGGGGATGGTCGCCTTGAAAATAAACCAGGTCGACAGAATATAGCCGATTCCATTGATCACAAAAACTGCATCGGTGCCAAGCCAGGCTGTTGCAAGTCCGCCTATGCCCATACCCGTTGTGAAAATAATGCTCCAGGAGAGATTTGAGATGATATTTGCATTAACAAGGTCATCACCGGTGGTGATATTCGGGATGGATGCCTGTTTGGAAGGTTCAAAGACAGCAGCAAAGCCCATTTGCATCGATGTAAGCACGTAAACCAGCCAGATGAGCGAAGGATCCCGCACAAAAAGAAAACTCAAAACCACGGCGCCTCGCCCGAAATCACAAACCAGCATAAGCATCCTGCGGTCGAAACGGTCTGCAACATAGCCGGCAAACGGTGAAAGCGCCGCAAACGCCACGAATTTTGAGACAATCACCATGCCAAGGAGAAACTCGGATTCCGAGTAGGCAAGTACGATAGTGAAAACGGCAATGACACCGAACCAGTCACCAAAGTTGGAGATAATCTGACTCAACCACACTCTGCGAAACTGGTGATTGTCCCTGAGCAGTATAAAATATGGTGCGAATCTGTTCAATGGTTTCCTGTGCTTCCAAATCCTCCTTCACCCCGACGGGTTTCAGGCAAATCGCTGACTGACGCGACCTCCACCCTGGTTACAGGCGCAATAACCATTTGTGCAATGCGGTCACCGTGACGTATCTCAAACGGCTCTTCTCCCAGGTTTACAGCGAGAACCTTGATCTCTCCACGATAGTCGGCATCGATGGTACCCGGAGTGTTGAGCATGGTGATGCCATGCCGGAATGCAAGGCCGCTCCGGGGTCGTATCTGGGCTTCGTATCCGCGCGGAAGCGCCATTTGAAGTCCTGTTGGAACCAATGCACGTTTACCGGGATCAAGTAAAAGCGGCTCGCCAAGCGCTGCTCTGAGATCGAGTCCCGAAGAATACGGTGTCGCGTATGCGGGCAGTTCCAGCCCGTTTGCATGTGGTAATCGTTTAAAATTAACTTTCAGGGTACTCATAAAATACCAAACTGTAGATTTTTTTTGTGAAATAATGGGAAAGTGTTATGACTCTTTCCGGCATCGGCTCTCAATTCAGTCGTTCGTATTCAATCAGCCTGACACGCACACTGCCCACCCAAATGGAGACCCTTGCTTCCAGGGGTATGCGCAATGCATCATCCATGAAAAGACCTGCGAAATCACCGGAGAAGCCGAAAGGGCCATCAAAATCGGCGTATCCCTCCATGACATAGGCCGAAATCTGATCATCAGGAAATGCAGGTGAATTATAGGATACCTTTTCCGATGAGAAACTCATCCTGATTTCAGATTTCTCGTTATCCACATAGACAGGATAATATCTGTCCTGATCTGTTCCGGCAAATAGCCTCGAGTAGTACATAACCGCCGGCCCGCCATCGGAAGGCTCATCCAGATCAAGGGTATCAATCAGTTCGCCTTCCTCATAACTGTAGACGAAGCCGGATTCGTAATCAAAATCGAACACATAACGCTCCATTTTGTCATTATGCAAGGAATTTTGCCAGAATCGGAGCCCATAAGGAATAGAGTCGTTATATGCCATCAAGTTGTGGTAATGAACCTCCCGGTGTCCAACCAGCGGAATTCTTCTGTTCGAGACCATTTCCGTTACCATATGGATTGCGGGAGTGTCACGATAAACCGTATCCTGTTTCAGATAAACATAGACGTTACCCAGACGAAGAAAGCCGTAGCGCACTTCGTAGGTCATTTTCTCATTGGCATCGATAAGCTGCCGGATACCGGGATTGTCATCTGCACCTGCTCCTGAAAAGAGAGTCCCGCCATAATCGCTGTTTTCCGGTGACCTGCTGTTGTGTAACAGACCGTGAGTTAACAGCACGATGAACAGGAGTGAAATCATCAGGAGTCCGGCTGACAGATGATATCGCATCAGGATTCTCCCACAACAAACTGTTCTAAAGCATCTTCATCAAAGCCAACAAGTACAGCTTCTCCACGCCGCAGTACCGGGCGTTTGATCATGGTCTGATGTTCCAGAAGCGCCTCGAACAAATCGTTATCCGTCAGATCCTTTTCAGCCAGATCAAGCATTTTCCATTTGCGTCCCTTGCGGTTGACCAGGGTGTCGAGTCCCGCCCTCATCACGAGTTCAGCCAGTTCGTTGGGGGTCAGCGGCTCTTTTTTAACATCCCGAAATGAATAGGAAATATTATTGCCATCAAGCCAGTCTTTTGTCTTTTTTATGGTATTACAATTTGTAATGCCAATTACTTCGAGCATAATTCGTTATTTTAAAGGTTCGGATTTGCCAGTTTACAGTAAAGAATGGCAAATTACATATTATCTCACGAAAATGGAGAAGAAAAGGTTCCCCGTTGGATGCGTTTTTTCATTATGAATTCAGTAAAGTCTATAGTAAAAAGACACCGTCTCAAGATACTTTTGGTTGTGGCAACAACATTGGCTGTGTATGGCACAGGATGCAGCCGAAGCCAGGATCAAATTGAATTCGAACAACAGGCTTACCGCACACCGGAAAATTATACCGAAACCACACCTGACGGCAAAGTGGTAAGTCGCGATGAAGATGACTGGCGCATCGGTCCCATGTTCCAGGGTATTGTAGATGTAGTTACACCACCCTATCCCAACCCTACTCACGGTGAGCCCTTAGTTATGGAGCTTCATATATTGCATGATAATATTCAGATTAATGGTCTGCACGCCGTCACCTATTATGATGTTTTTGACCCATTATCTGCATTTTCAATTTATCATCATCCTCATTCACCTCTAAGATTTGGACATTTAATCATCGATATATATCCGGATAAGTTTGATCTTCCTCGTCAAGAAAGTTACAGTGCGGCCCGCGACAGAAACGACGGTCTCCATCGCCTGTTTATCTACGACAATCGCAGGAATCTGATCACCTATGGCGATATCAAATTGAAATAGCCCCAACAGAAAGCTCACGGAAGAGGTACAAGCCATGTCAAAAATTACGCAAAGCCAGCGCAGTATTCTTGAACAGCTGATATATGCGGAACCCTATGAGCATATCCGGCAGGAAACCGGATTGTCTTTCGGTGAAATCCGGGATGATCTGATCACTTTGCTGCATCACAATATGATTGAGGTATATGAAAGCGATAGTGGCAAAATTGGGGCAAAAGTGAGACATTTTGACAACGACCATCCCGAATCCTTTTTTTACCGGGCGACCAAATCAGGCTTGAGTGCCATGAAGGTCACTTCCTGAACATCGGCATCCTCATCATCCCATTCATTGCAGCCATCAGCATCATCCATGAGCACATATCAGATCATATCCGACAACGAGACATTCCAGATTACTTACAACATGGAGCAGCTGATTGCCGGCATCAACGGTCGCAGCTATCCGTTTGAATGGAAAGATTTTGGTGGTGGTGAATATCATCTGATGTCAGGCACGAACAGCTATCATGTACTTCTGATTGAACACCAGCCCAATGGACAGCTGCTTTTTCAGGTGAACGGTCAGCTTCACCGCATCACCGTGCGTGATGAACGGCAGCAGTTGCTTAAAAATATGGCCTTCGGCAAGTCAGAGGGAGAGGATGTGATCCGGCTGGATGCTCCCATGCCCGGCAAAGTATTGCAGATTCTGGTGGAAGATGGCGCGCAGATACGGAAGGGCGATCCCGTTGTGATCCTGGAAGCCATGAAGATGGAAAACGAAATCCGCGCAAGCATCAATGGGCGAGTTGATAAAGTTCATTGTCATCAGGGTGCATCTGTGGAAAAACACCAGCTTCTGGCTACCATTCGAAAAAAATAACCCATAATGTAAAATAACGGACAATACCATTGGATAAATTTCTGATTGAGGGAGGTAAATCACTCCGGGGCACCATGACCATTAGCGGATCCAAAAACGCCGCTCTGCCTCTCATGGCCGCCGCCCTCCTTGCCGACGGACCGGTAACCATCACGAATGTTCCCCTGCTCAATGACATTTTCACATTCAACAAGGTAATCAGCGAAACCGGGACACAGGTTTTATTCGACCAGGAGAAAAGGGAGTTGACCATCGACCCGACTCATTTGAACAACCATGTTGCGCCCTACGATCTGGTCAGGAAGATGCGCGCCTCCTTTTACATGACCGGAGCGCTCCTTGGTGCAGCCGGCGATGCCCGCGTATCACTTCCGGGAGGATGCGCCTGGGGCCCCAGACCGGTAAACCTGCATCTGGAAGGAATGCGTGCCCTTGGCGCCAGTATTGAAATGGATAGCGGGTATGTCATTGCCAAAGCACCGAACGGTCGTCTGCCGGGTGGCACCTTCACCATGAATCCGAGCAGTGTCGGAGCTACGGTCAATCTGGTGCTGGCAGCCGTCAAAGCCGGTGGCAAATCGGTCATTCGCAATGCCGCCATGGAACCGGATGTGGTCAACCTCTGTGATAATCTGAATACGCTGGGTGCCAGGATTTCCGGTGCCGGAACACCATTACTTGTCATCGATGGGGTTGACCATATCGCTCCCGGTACAATTCATAACACTCCGGATCGCATTGAGACCGGTACCTACATGATCGCTGCAGCCATGATTCCGGACTCCGATGTTACGCTAACCAACACACTGGCGCGCGATCTCGGCTCATTCACGGATACGTTTCGAAAACTGCGTGTCGGACTGGAAGTCGGAGATTCAACGATCCGAATCCGCTCGGCTGATCGCATTCCGCCGGTCTCCATTGAAACCGCCATTTATCCCGGATTCCCGACCGATCTTCAGGCACAATGGGCTACCATGATGACCCAGGCCGACGGCAAATCGACCGTCACCGACCACATTTATCCGGATCGCTTCAGCTATGTACCGGAGCTTGTGCGTCTTGGAGCTGATATCGACCGCCGTGACAACACGGTGATCATCCGCGGCAGATCACTGCTCAAGGGTGCATCGGTGATGAGCACCGACCTGCGGGCTAGCGTGAGTCTTGTGATGGCCGGTCTGGTGGCCCGGGACGAAACCGAGGTGCTGCGTGTTTATCATCTTGACCGTGGATATGAAAAACTGGAGGATAAACTCAATGGAGTCGGCGCCGCCATAAAGCGGGTATCCGGTTGATTGAGGGCTCCGGAGCGTCGCATTACGCAACTCTGTGGATGATTATTCGGGTGTCATTATTCCTTTTTTTACATTATATTGCCCTTCGAAGTATCGGTGTAAAAAAGCAGTTTTTTCCGATGGATTGCCTAAAAAAAATGGACACATGCAACCATCCAGCGGAATGCCCCTCCGGTACACGGCGTTATAAACGCAAAGATGTTGTTACAAACAGTTCCATCTTCCACGTATCTCTGATTGGACGCTCATAATGTAGTGGCTGCTCCGGCATAGCATGCCGAACCGCTACCCAATAGTATCCGGAAGATGTTTTTCGACAACTGTTATTGATATTCAATTAAAGAAATTTTCTAAAGCAGCACAAAATGTAAGAGTCAAAAAACATGTTAAAATCGACTTTTTCTAAATACAGAAATTTATCGGCCCTGCCAATCAGAGATCTGGTTTTTGATTCCTGCATCGTCTGCTTCTCAACCTGGAATCCACATGAAAAACCAAATCATCATTCACGCGGCAGCAAATCAAACCCGCGTAGCCCTGATTGAAA
>SKXL01000098.1 GCA_007128425.1 Balneolales bacterium
AGGCGGAAGAAGTTTCCAAACGGACAGACTGGGGTCAGGCATCAGCAGAAATGGAAACGCTGATGAAGTCATGGAAGGAAAAGGGACCTGTTCCCCGCAGAAAGGCAGGAAAAGTCTGGAAGCGATTCAAAAAGGCGATGGATGAGTTCTATGACAATCGCAGAAAACACTTCAAGTCGGTAAGAGATGAACAAAAAGAGAATTACAGCAGAAAGAAAGAGATTGTAGCCGAATTGGAAAAGCTGGGTGACCATGAAAACCCGGAAGAGGCGGTAGAACAAGCCAGGCAGTTGCAGGAGCAGTTCCGCAAGATCGGATTTGTGCCAATCAAGAAAAAAAGCAAGATTGAAAAAGAGTATAAGGAGGCATGTGATCGCATTTACCAAAAGTCACGGACCAGTGGCCGAAAAGCAGAGGGAATGGCTTCTAATACATCTGCCTCGGCAGACAAGTCCCTTCGCGCCGAATATTTTAAATTGAAAAAAGAGTGTGACAATCTTCATGAAGAAATAATGCGGTATATGGATACCAAAACATTCATAAATCCCGGCGGAAAAGGGAACGCGCTCATTGACCAAATCCAGCAAAAAATAGACAAATCCCAAAAAAACCTGGATCAAAAACAGGAAAAGCTTGAGGAACTTAGACAAAAAATAGAAGAATAGACGGCTGATATTGGCAAAATGAAGCAGAAATATCAACTTTTTTTTCTGTGCAATGCCTATATTGTTTGCAAATTTTATCAAGCATAAGTTATTACCCTATCCAAATTAATAAAAGGAATATGCTATATGGCGAAGACTGAAAGGGGAATGAAAATACTGATGATAGAGGACGACCTTACTCTTTGTGAGCTGGTCGGCTCTTTTCTCAGAAAAAAGGGATACAAATTCTACCAGCATAATACCTTCGAGGGAGCAATTCAAAGTGTTTATGATGTCAGACCTGATCTGATCATCATGGATCTTCATTTTCCCGATGGAAACGGGCTCCATCTGTGCAAACAGCTGAAGGATGATGACAACTTTGAAAATCTTCCCATACTGGTTTTAACCGGACGCGATTACCCGGTGGAGAAAGACATTGCCCTCAAATCCGGTGTCACGGATTTTTTCCACAAACCGATGGTCTACAGCAAGCTTTCCGAAAAAATTGAAGAGGTACTTGGAGATGCTATTCAGATCACATTTTGGGGAGTTCGAGGTTCCATTCCATGTCCGGGTAAAGAATACTCGGAATTCGGAGGAAACAGCACATGTGTTCAGCTCAAAGTTCCGGGCCAAAAGCAGCTCCTTATCCTGGACGCCGGTTCGGGACTGCGCAACCTCGGCAATCTGTTGCAGGATGAAGAAGACTCGATTACCGGTCGGATTTTCATAACACACCCTCATTGGGATCACATCCAGGGCTTTCCATTCTTCAAACCACTCTTTGCAGAAAAAAACAGATTCGACGTCTACATGCCCCAGCAGATCACCGGATCTACAAAAGAGGTTCTGGTCGACCAGGTATCCTACACCTATTCGCCCATTACAGCTCAGATGTTCAAGGCGCATCTTGACTATCACGCGATAAAACGGGATGGGCAGAACTTTGAGGGGTACAGCGTGCGGTATATCTCAGCCAACCATCCGGTGGAAACAGCGATCTACAAATTTGAAGTTGGCCGAAAGAAAATTGTTTTTTGTCCCGACAACGAGCTCAATACGCTCGAAAACAGCAGCATGAGGGGCAAGAATCTCCCTTATCTCAAACAGTTTGACTCTTTTGTCTCAGAGGCGGATTTGCTCATCCACAATGCCCAGTTCGATCTGGAAGAATACAAAAGCATGGAGAACCGGGGGCACTCCGCATGGGAGCTTGTTGTGGAGCGTGCAAAAAAGAACGGTGTGAAACATCTCATTCTGACACATTTCGGACCGGATTTTACCGATGATGAACTTCTGAAAGTTGAAGAAAAAGTCAAGAAAATGGCCAAAGACTCCCAAATGCATGCCGAACTTGCACGGGAAGGCCAGACGGTGCACATCTCCGGTTAAACTGGTGAGGATAATAAGGAAAGGTGCCGATTAAAAGTAGTATCGGATTCCGATTCCACTGTTGCCGGAGAAACCGGTTCCAGGAATGAGGTCGAGTACAGGAACGACTTCAAGAAAAATCTCGAGAGGATCATTCTGAAAGTGGTAGGCAATGCCCAGAGGAATACGAACTCCGAATTGATCGTCGTCTTCAAAGCGTATGCGGCCACCGACTCCGAAATAAAGCGGCATGGATCCGACATTGGGTTCAATGATATCAAACCGGTAAAACAGATAATCCACGTGGAGGTGCAGGGAGGGTTTGTGTACAAAATGCCATGCCGCTCCGGCGCTGAACGACTGTGTGTCGGAAGTCCAGTATGCGAGGCTTACACCGGTCGGATCACCAATAATTGCTCCCAGTCCCTTGTTTCTTTGCGTATTTTGCGCTTCAGCTGATACCGCCAAAAAACCGGTAATCACAAGTAATGCAAGTAGTTTTTTCATAAGCTTATGTCAATTTTATTATCGTTCTATTTTGAAGTGATCTTGATGTCATAAAGCGACTCTTGAATCATGACGTTTTTAAACATACTCCTGTGTGACCGGGAGATGACCGGTCATGGACATTTCATCTTTTTAAATGTTGGATTTATAAGGTCAGATGGAGTGTCCATAACGTTTTTAATCATGCTCCTGTGTGTCCGGGATCATGCCCGGTCATGGGCATTTCATGTGTCTGATTGCTGGTTATGTTCGTTCTGGTATCTGATAGATGTTACATTGCAATCAGGCAGGGTGACTAACACATGGCTCGGAATATCACTGTTTCATATATATTTGCCGTTCTACGTTTTCGCATGCTACAACTGCATGCTTTTAAAGCTGAAAAGATAACATACTTCATCTAATGGGACAAGACACCTGAAAAAGTTGCAATACGTATATTTTTTCAAGACTGCTATGAAGAATATGTTATCGTATCTCGATTCTGTTTGTTACTTTAGGTCAACTCATTACTTAAATCAATAAATTCAAATGCAGCGAATTGTAGCATTCTTGATCCTGACTCTGTTTTCCGCTTCCATTGTTGCTCAGGACAGAAACGCCGTTGTGCTGATATCCATTGACGGATTCATGCCGGATTATTTTGAGCGCACCGAAACACCGAATTTTGATCTTTTTATTGAAGAGGGAGTGCTGGCAGACTATCTCATTCCGGTATTTCCCACACTTACCTTTACCAATCACTACACTATCGTTACCGGACGCTACCCCGAAAATCACGGGATACTCTCAAATACGATGTACGACCCGGAGTGGGATGCCACATTCAGCCTTGGCAACAGGGAGGAGCTGGTCAAAGGACGCTGGTACGAAGGCGAACCGCTTTGGGTCACCGCTGAAAAGCAGGGAGTCAGGACGGCCTCCATGTTCTGGGTGGGCAGTGAAGCCGAGATCGACGGTATGCGTCCGACCCGATGGACACCCTACGATGGCAGAATCCCGCACGAACAGCGCATTGACTCGGTTATCACCTGGCTGACATTGGAAGATGATACACGCCCCGATTTTATAACGCTGTACTTCAGTCGAATAGATTCAGAAGGCCATCGTCACGGCCCGGACAGCGACCAGGTAACACGGGCCATCGCAGACATGGATAAGGACTTGGGATATCTTCTTTCAGAACTGGAGCGGGTGGGTTTGAGGGAGACAACCAACCTGATCATCGTTTCGGATCATGGCATGGCGGCACCCTCGGAGGACAAGGTAATTATTCTGGATGAAATTATTGATCTGGATGACGTGAGGGTAATCGGGTGGGGCCCGGTTTCCATGATTCGTCCGGAGGAAAACAAGCGCGATGCGGTTTATGGTGCATTAAAAGCTGAAGAAGATAGTTATCGGGTGTATTACCGGGAAGAGCTTCCGGAAGAGTTCCGTATTGGAAATCATCGACGTACGCCGGATATTATCATGGTAGCCGATCTTCCGTGGACCATCACCAGCCGGTCCATGTTCGAAAGACGCGGCGTGTTGTCCGGTCACCATGGCTGGGACCATCGTGAACCGGAAATGCGAACTATATTTCTGGCTGCCGGTCCCGATTTTGAAACGGGCAAGCGGGTAGGACCATTTGAACTGGTTCATATCTATGAAATGATCTGCTATATACTCAACCTGGAACCAGCTGAAAATGACGGTTCACTGAGAGAGGTCAAGCATATGATCAATAAATAATTCAGTGAATATCCCTGTGTTTGTTATCGCCGCCATGAAAGTTTCTCTTCGTGCTATTATGGCAGGCTCTATTTGGATTGAATCTGATTTATTTTTCAGATAATTTGCTCCGGTATTACTGGAATCAGAGACGGACATGGAAGCATTGAGAAGATGCAGATTTAAGAGATATAAGAACTTGATTGACCTTCGATAACATATTTTTAAATTTATTTGTTGATACATAAAAAACGAAATAAGGAACCAAGCAAGGAATAAAAGTATGACATACGTAGTAGCCGAACCCTGTATTAATTGTAAGTATACGGACTGCGTTGCGGTTTGTCCGGTCGACGCCTTTCGTGAAGGACCCAACTTTCTCGTTATCCACCCTGATGATTGTATCGATTGTGACGCCTGCGTGGCCGAGTGTCCGGTCGAAGCTATCTTCCCGGATGATGAAGTGCCTGAAAAATGGGAGAATTACATTGAATTGAATGAGCGCCTTGCGGAAGTATGGGATGATGCGGTCATCAATGAAACCAAAGATCCGCTTCCGGATGCCGACGATTGGGCGGAGAAGGAGAAAACCCCCGATATGATCAAGGAGTAAACGGTCATCCGCAACCTAAAGATTCGTAATGTGGGAAATCTGAATTCCGAATCAGATCACTATTCTTATAAGCGCTTTGTCCTTACGGGCAAGGCGCTTTCTGTTTCAACACCTGTGATCATGGGGGTACTGAATGTCACACCCGATTCTTTTTCGGATGGTGGTGAATTGCATGATACCCATTCAGCACTACGAAGGATTGAGCAGATGGTGAAAGAAGGTGCCGGCATCATTGATGTCGGCGGAGAGTCTACTCGGCCGGGTGCCGATCCGGTTCCGGAGGAAGAGGAGATCAGCCGGGTAATACCTGTACTGGAAAAAGCGATACATGAATTTCCCCGTATCATGTTCTCGGTTGACACGACTAAAATCGGGGTGGCACAAAGGGCGCTGGAGTGCGGGGTACAGATGGTAAACGACGTGAGCGGACTTCAACGTGAACCCGATCTTGCCGGACTGTGTGCTGAACATGATGCGATTCTGGTTCTCATGCACAGCAAAGGCTCGCCACAAACCATGCAGCTCCAGCCGGAGTATGATGATGTTATTGGAGAAATCACCCGTTTTCTGCAATTACAGGCAGCAGCAGCCAGTACATCTGGTGTTAAACAGATTGTCGTCGATCCGGGTATAGGATTCGGAAAAACACTGCAGC
Source organism: Balneolales bacterium (assembly GCA_007128425.1). Lineage (GTDB taxonomy): Bacteria > Bacteroidota > Rhodothermia > Balneolales > Natronogracilivirgulaceae > SKNL01. The sequence continues at coordinate 5,510 of SKXL01000098.1, forward strand.
ACAACCTCGAAATCATAGCCAGACTTGGATCATTCAGGGATCTTGGATACCCCTTGCTTATCGGAGCATCTCGAAAATCAATGATCGGCCGCATCCTTGCAGACCAGCAAGGCGAAAGACCGGTAAACAAACGACTTGCCGGAACGCTTTCGCTTCATTATCATGCATTGATGCAGGGCGCCGATATTTTGCGGGTACATGATGTCCGTGAAGCTCGGGACTCACTGGAAGTTTTCAAGGCAATTTCTTCCGTTTTATAGCGCAAAGAGGTTATCTTGGAAGTGCTTGTCCTGGCGGCTCCTGCTACTGTTGTTACCCCAAACCTTCAAAAGGTAAACGCGCATTGGAAATCTTGCCATTTGGATTTCTGGAATTTGGTCTGAAAGACCTTATTGAAACGCTCATTATTGCGTGCGTTATCCTTCTGCTATACCGATGGATACGCGGTTCATTCGCAGTGCCGGTGGTAATTGGATTGATGATTGTTTTTCTTGTCAATGCCGTAGTAAGCCTTTTCGGACTCGCTACCATCAACTTTGTGCTTCGCAGGCTGCTTGATGTCGGAATAATTGCCGTCATTATCATTTTTCAGCCGGAAATACGCAAGCTTTTGTACAATATTGGGCAAAATACTACGCTCTATAAATTTTTTGACCGGGGCGGCTCATTTTCTGTGATCGAAGAGGTCATAGACGCAGTGAAATCGCTGTCACGCACCAGGACCGGCGCATTGATTGTCTTTTCGAAAGGGTCACCACTGAACGATCTGGTGGACAAAGGGGTGGGGCTTGACGCCAGTGTGAGCAGTGAGCTGCTTCTTACCATCTTCAACCGGGAAACACCATTGCATGATGGCGCCGTATTGATCCGGGATAATAAAATCGTTGCAGCCAGTGCCTATCTTCCCATCAGTCAGAACCCCAATATTTCGTCGGTTTTTGGTACCCGTCATCGTGCCGCCCTGGGTATCAGTGAAGTGAATGATGTGCTGGTGGTTGTTGTATCCGAAGAGACGGGAAGAATATCCATAGCGCAAAATGGAGCTTTGACCAGCGGTTTGACCATTCAGAAACTTCGCTATGAAATGCAGAAGCATCTGGGTGAAGGAGATGTGGTCGAAAAGGAGTTGTCCAGTTTCAGACAGTCAGAGCTGGAAAGCAATTGAGCAACCGGTCGGGCAGTTTATCAACCGGGTTACCTGTCGAACCGAAAATCAATCAAGGCCTGAGTTCAAGCAATAAGTGCAACACAGGAGACCATAAGCCAGGTAATCTTCCTGATAACAAGCCATATCCCTTGAAGGTTAATGGAAGAGAATCCAAAGACAGCTCATGTCGTTATGAACATAAAAAAGAAGTCGATATACACATCCCGGGATTTGTCCGATCGCGGATTTGAAGAATCAGCTCCCGGATCTTTTCCGTTTCGGCGGGGTCCCTACAAAACGATGTACACAAAGCGTCCGTGGACCATTCGCCAGTATGCCGGTTTCTCAACGGCAGATGAAACCAACGCGTTTTACCATAAGGCGTTGAAGGCCGGTCAACGGGGGTTGAGTGTGGCTTTCGACCTGGCGACACATCGCGGATATGATTCCGATCACCCCAGGGTGGCGGGCGATGTGGGGAAGGCGGGCGTGGCAATAGATACCGTTGAAGATATGAAGTTGCTTTTCGACGGGATTCCGCTGGACAAGGTTTCGGTTTCCATGACCATGAACGGGGCGGTCCTTCCGGTTATGGCCTGCTATATCATTGCAGCCGAAGAACAGGGAGTGAAACCGGATCAACTGACGGGGACTATTCAGAATGATATCCTCAAAGAGTTCATGGTGCGCAACACGTATATCTATCCACCGGAGCCATCCATGAGGATCGTTTCCGACATCATGGCTTTTGCACATGATAAAATGCCACGCTTCAACTCCATTTCGGTTTCGGGTTACCATATGCAGGAGGCCGGCGCCACACCGTTGCAGGAGCTTGCATTCACCATTGCAGACGGACTCGCCTATCTTGAGGCGGCCCGTGCCGCCGGAATACATGTCGATGATGTGGCTCCCAGAGTTTCTTTCTTTTTTGCAATTGGCATCGATTTCCTGACAGAAGTTGCCAAGTTACGTGCAGCAAGAGAGCTGTGGGCAATGCTGGTCAAGGAGCGCTTTAGTCCGGATAACGAGAAATCGTTGATGCTTCGAATGCATTGTCAAACATCAGGCTGGAGTCTTACAGCACAGGATCCTTTGAATAATGTGGTGCGTACAACCATTGAAGCACTTGCCGGTGTGTTTGGAGGCACGCAGTCGCTCCACACCAATTCCTACAATGAAGCGCTGTCGCTTCCAACCGACGCAGCTGCCCGTATCGCCAGAAATACGCAGCTTATCCTGCAAAATGAAACGGGTCTGTGCCAGACCATCGATCCATTGGCGGGATCCTATGCTATTGAATCAATGACGACCGATATGGTTTCAGGGGCTATGGACATGATTCGAGAAGTGGACAAAATGGGTGGAATGGTCCGGGCCATTGAACAGGGTATGCCGCAGCGCAGAATTCAGCAATCGGCAGCTTCACGTCAGGCCGCAATCGACAGCGGTGATGAGGTAATTGTGGGGATGAATGCATACCGGTCAGATGATGCACCGGAACGGGATGTGTTTGATGTGGATAACAAGAAGGTGCTGGAGCAGCAGATAAGCAAGCTGGACCACATACGTTCCCGGCGGGATCCCGGTACCGTCAAGCGTGCACTGGCTGCTGTGATGGAAGAGGCGCGCGGAGACCATCCTGCGGGAAGTTTGCTGGAGCGCATGGTCGATGCCGCTCGTGCGAGGGCCACAGTGGGTGAGATGTCGGCAGTGCTGGAACAGGTCTGGGGCCGCCACCGAGCCGGTCAGTCAACAGTAACAAGTGCGTATCGCAAATCATATAAAAAAAGGGCTGAATTTATGGAGCTGGTGGATGAGGTTGAAGCTTTTGCGCGCCGGGAAGGGCGACGGCCACGTATGTTGGTTGTGAAACTGGGTCAGGACGGGCATGACCGGGGAGCACGCATCGTTGCCTCCGCTTTTGCCGATATCGGTTTTGATGTGGATCTGGGTCCGCTTTTTCTCACCCCTGCTGAAGCAGCGCGCCAGGCTGTTGAAAACGATGTGCACGTGGTAGGTGTGTCAACCCTTGCTGGTGCACACAAAACCCTGATACCGGCTCTTATCGAGGAGTTGAAGAAAGAGGGAGCCGGTGATATTGCCGTAGTCGCCGGTGGGGTTATACCCGAGAAAGACGGTGAATGGCTTAAAAAAAAGGGGGTACTTGAGATCTTTGGGCCGGGCACCGGCATTCCGGCAGCTGCCCGAAGTGTGCTACAGTGTATTTCTGTAGGAGGTAAAGGAAATACGGATCGTTGAATTCACGTCGTTTATCGCACAGACAACGATTTCAAACCGTTTATTCACTGAAAATCTCAACTCAAAATCCGATCGTTGAAGTGAATGTCCAAGAACAACGCTGAAAAAGAGAAACCGGGAAGGCAATCCGGACTGGCTGATGGAGATAGCAAAAATACCGGGATAAATGAGATACAATTCCGCAACTGGGCGGATGCGATCCGGGGTGGCAGTCGTCGCGATCTTGCCCGAGCGATTACCCTTGTTGAAAGCAACAGGCCGAAGGACGTGGAGCCCGCACAGCAGCTGCTTGAACTGATTTTGCCATTTTCGGGCAGATCAGACCGCATCGGAATAAGCGGTGTACCAGGTGTTGGTAAAAGTACATTTATTGAGGTGCTGGGAAAGGAGCTGATAGCAGCCGGCCGTAAAGTGGCCGTTCTGACGATTGACCCAAGCAGTCCCCTTTCTGGTGGAAGCATACTTGGCGACAAGACCAGAATGATGGAATTCTCCCGTATGGATGAGGCATTTATCCGTCCGTCACCAGCCGGGCATACTCTGGGGGGTGTTGCGCGAAAAACCCGTGAAGCTATGCTGTTGTGTGAGTCGGCCGGATACGATGTGGTCATTATTGAAACCGTGGGAACGGGTCAGGCGGAGTGGCGGGTCAGCCGTATGGTCGACCTGTTTGCCGTTTTGATGCTGCCCAATGCAGGCGATGCACTGCAGGGTATAAAGCGGGGTATACTGGAAATGGCGGACATTATTCTGGTTAACAAAGCCGATGGGAGTATGAAGGAAGCAGCAGAGCAGGCAGCGAATGAATACAGGAGCGTTATGGATTCGGCGGAAGCCGGGGTATCGGGCAAGACTGTGCTCACCTGCAGCGCAACCGATCTCGAATCGGTGCGGTCCTGCTGGCAGCATTTTGCCGGCGAATTGTCACAAAGAAAAAAGGATTCCAGGTTTGATGAAAGAAGAAACGCGCAGCTTCTCCACTGGATCCGGTCACTGGCTGAGGATTCAATGCAGCAAATTCTCCAGGATGATAGCGCAAGCCGCAACATTCTGAATGAGCTGGCCGGCCAGGTTCAGAAAAAAAAAATCACACCATTGCATGCCGGTCTTGCATACAGGAGGAAAGTAATTTCGGAACTGGAGCGTCATGATAAACGAAACAAGATCCCCTTCTGATTTTTTTTGAAAAAAATGAGTCGGTCGGGAACGATTTGCATGGTGAATTCAATTGATTAGATGATAGAGTAGGTCTATACCATTCATTCCAGCCTTTTATCAATTGAAATTACAGGCGGGTAAAAATGTAACCATTCGTTACATATATTATTTATAATCAGATACTTAAGATATGGATATCCTGGAAGTTATGCGTGTTGTTCGTGAACACACGAAAGATGAATCATCTGCAGAAACGCTCAAGGATCTGTTTGAGAAAATTATTGATGAACGGGACACGGCCAGAAAGGAACTCAAGCTTCTTGAGGCAGCCGTACGCAACGATTATGACTCCATATTGATCACGGAACTTGATTTGGAAAAACCCGGCCCCATAATCGTTTACGTAAACGAAGGTTTTGAAAGAATGACCGGGTACAAGAAGGAGGAGGTGATCGGGAAAACCCCCCGGATTCTGCAGGGACCCAAAACGGATCGTGAGACACTGGACCGGCTGAAGGAGTCTCTCATCGAGGGAAAAGCCTTTTTCGGTCAGACCGTAAACTACAGAAAGGATGGATCCGAGTTTATCAACCAGTGGGATATTCATCCATTGGTAGACAAAGATGGTAAAATAACTCATTGGGTCTCCTATCAACATGATATCACCGAACGGAAGCGTGTAGAACAGTCGCTGGTTGACAGCAAGATTGAAATGGATGATTTTTATGAGACATCCAAGCGAACGGTTCTTGACCTTGCGGAAGATGGAACAATCCGCTTTGCAAACAAGTCATTAATAGAACTGATCGGGTACGAAAAAGAGGAACTGAAGAAGATGAAGTTCTGGGAGATCATGCCGGAAAAACATGGTCAGATCGTAAAGGACCGATATGAAGAACTCTGGAAAGACAATTTTCGGTCACAACCCGATTACAGATTCATTCTGCAGCACAAGGGTGGACTTCCGATTCAGGTTGAAGCAAATATCCAGCCATTGGAACTGAAGACGGAAAAAGTAATGCGTACGGAAGTGAGCAATGTCTCCCTGCGCAAAAAGGTGCTCAAGACGCTCTATGAGCGAAACCAGGATTTTAACCGGCTTTTCAATACCAAGAGCGATTTCAAGTACGGTCTGAGTTTAAATGACAAGGGAGAACCGGAGTTTCGGTGGTTGTCAGAAGATGTTTCCAATATCACCGGGTATTCGGTACAGGAATGTGAAGGCCATGAAGGATGGAAGAAGCTTGTTCATCCGGATGATCGTGGAAAAGCCACATCCCACCTGCACAAAGTATCGGAGGGTCGCTCAATGTGCATTGAGTATCGAATAATTGACAAGGCCGGCAACGAAATACCGGTTATGGACTATGCAAAATCGGTGGATGTCCAGACCTTTGATATCAAAGGCGCGGTTGCGCTGGTCAAGCAAGCAGCCGGCGAGGCATAACGCACGTTACACTGATCTCGACCGGTATATCCGCCATTAGCTATCATACGAAGTCTTGAACGGCTAAAATCTTCTGCTGTTCCAGATAATCTCGGCAGTATGATGTCCGGTTCTGTTAGTACCGTCGGTTATCTGATGCCGGCATGAGAAACCGTGTGAACAAATGATATCTTCTTTTGCAAGCTGTCTTATTTGTGGAAACAGGGCAAGTTCGCCGATTTTCATGGACACTTCGTAATTGTTCTCCTCGTATCCAAAGCTTCCGGCCATGCCGCAGCATCCCGTCTTCAGTTCAACAGGATTAAAACCGGCCCGGCGCAACGATTCGAGTACCGGAGCCGTCCCGATAAGTGCTTTGGTATAGCAGTGGCCATGGACAAAGACTTTCTGCCCAAAACCTCCGAACCGGTTTACGAACGAATCCGGATCGATTTCAGCAGCGAGAAACTCCTCAAATAAGAACGAGGCTTCAGCGATGGAGCGGGCATCTTCGAGCTGGTCATCTTCGCAAAGATCAAGATATTCGTCACGGTAAGTCAGGATCTCGCTGGGCTCCAGTCCCACCAGTTTGTAGCCGGCACGCACATAGGGTTTCACCGTTTCAATATTTCGCTCCATGACTTTTTTGGCTTTATCCAGGATGCCGCGGGACAACTGGGTCCTGCCGCTTTCAAGTGGGCCTACAATGGCCACCTCGCAGTTCAAGGCTTGCAATACGCCCACGGCAGCACGGGCGATCGACGGCTCGTGATAATCTGTAAACCAGTCGATGATCAACGCTGTTTTGGTCACTGGTGCCGAAACAGCGTCTCCTGATACGGCGGCGTCAGATGTTGTTGTCGTTGAAGCTTTTGATGTTGTTAATGCTGTTGCTGTTGCCGATGGGTCGGCCGTTGCCTCCGGTACGATATGGGCAGCCGATAACGGATTGTTCAGCAATTTTCCGTTTTTCCGGTACCAGCGCGTAAAGGTCTGGTGAGCGAAGTCTGGTAGGTTGCGTTCGGGGTGAATGTTGAACAGCTGCTGATAGATGCCTTTCATCGGCGGCAGGCTGTTGATGAAGTTCACGACGGGTGCAAAGGCGCCGGCAAGCGGGTAGACCATGGACGGGTTGCCGAAAAATCGCGAAGCAAGTCCGATGCCGTTGTGCTGATGCCGACCGTGGGTGAATTCCGCTTTGAGTTTGGCCATGTCGACATTGGCCGGACACTCGGTTTTGCAGGCCTTGCAGCTGAGGCAGAGGCTCAGTGCCTCCTTGATTTCATCGGAAGTGAAACCATCCTGTTGCCGGCTGGAGAATACCTGGCGGAAAATGTTTGCCCGGCCCCGGGTGCTGTCCTTTTCATCAAGTGTGGCCATGTAGGAGGGACACATGGTTCCGCCGCTTTCGGCCTTTTTCCGACAAACCCCGGCACCGTTACAAAGTTCCACGGCCGGTCCGAACCCCTTTTCCGCCCGCCACTTGAAAACGGTATCAACTTCGATTTCCTTGTAGTCGGGCGAATACCGAAGATCGGTGTCCATCGGTTCGGGATCGATGATTTTTCCGCGATTCAGGAGGTGATCCGGATCCCATATCTGCTTGACCTGCCTGAGCAGTTCCATCACCTCCGGACCCACCATTCTTTCGATAAAATGAGAGCGCAATCGTCCGTCACCGTGCTCGCCGGAAAGCGATCCCCGGTATTTTTTCACAAGATCGGCCGTTTCCTCGGCAATTGCTTTCATCTTGTTCAGACCATTGATGGTTTTGATGTCGAGAATGGGGCGCAGATGAAGTTCACCGACCGAGGCGTGAGCATAAAAAACGCTGCGTGTCTTGTATTTTTCCAGAATCTGCTGGAATTCGGCGATATAGTCGGGCAGATCTTCCACACGGACGGCCGTGTCATCCACAAATTCGGGAGAGTTGGAATCGGCCAGGTGTCCCATCAGCAGTCCAAGACCCGCTTTGCGCAAGTTCCACACCCTCACCATGTCCTCCGGCTGTTCCATGAGCGAATGGGCGTATCCTTTCTTTTCGGCAACCAGCTTGTCTCGCAGCCGCTTTGCGCGGTCGCGAAGCTCATCCATGTCATCCCCCTGAAACTCGATAATCAGGAGTGCCATCGGCTCCCCTTCCAGGAAGAAGCGGTTACGCTTGTGTTCCCTATTGCCTTTGGTGGCGTCCAGGATAAAATTATCGACCAGCTCGACCGCAGCGGGATCGAAAGCGACAGCATTCACGGTACTGCGCAGGGCTTCCTGGAGGGATGCGAACTGGGGTATGAGCAGAAGCTTGTGCTTTTCCACCGGTTCCAGATTGACAACCGCCTCGCTGATCATGGCCAGTGTACCCTCGCTGCCGCTGAGCAATTCGCACAGGTTGAACGGGCGTCCGCCGGGAGTGATGGGGTGCATTTCGCACATTCTGTCCAGGGCATAGCCGGTGTTGCGTCTTTTTACATCCGGATGCGGAAAGTTTTCAAGAATGAGATCACGTTTTTCGCTCAGCAACCGGAACATTTCGCGATAGATATGCCCTTCAAGCGAGTCGAGCTTCATCTTCTGATTCAGCTCTTCTTCCGACAGTGGCTTGAACGTTGCGAAGGATTCGTCGCTCAGCACCACGTCTAGCTCAATCACATGTTCGCGGGTGGTGCCGTATTTAATGGAGTAGGAACCGCAGGAGTTGTTGGCGATCATGCCGCCAAGCATGCACCGGTCGGTGGTGGAGGTGTCTGGCCCGAACAGAAGTCCGTGTTCCCCGGCGGCACGGTTTAGCTGGTCGCGGATAACACCGGGCTGCACGCGTGCTGTGCGACGGGCCGGTTCAATTTCAATGATCTGATGCATGAAACGAGAAATATCGGCAATAATCCCGTCCCCGGTGGTCTGTCCGGCCAGACTGGTACCCGCAGCGCGCATGGTGATGGAGAGTTTTTTGCGGCGGGCACGGCTGATGATCTCGCGAAAATCATCCCGGTTACCTGGAAAAGTGACAGCAGCGGGCAACTCCTGGTAAAGTGAGGCATCACTGGAATAGAGTTGACGGGTCAGGGAATCGGAGAAAAAAGGCAGAGAAGGCCTCAAAGACGGATCAGGATCAGATATGGAAGACATAAAAAAAGCAAAGACTTTCGGACAATAAGCCGGATATGGATAAAATGACAATAGAAGATAAACAATCAGTTAGTAATTCTATAGAAATGGCAAAAAACTACGCTGATACAAGTGTGGGAACCGCCTTTGTGAAAAGAGACAATAAGCTTGTCAATAGGACGAAAAAGCGGTTGCATTTGATCTTTTAAATTCCCCATCTTAATGCAAATCTTAAGGCCTGTCAGAGAAGGGTTGTGCGAAGAATAAATTCTGTAATTAAAAAGGAGGATTCAGGTACCATGAAAGAATATGTGATAGGTATTGATATTGGCGGGACGTTTACCAAATACGGATTTGTTGACCGTGAGGGAAACATTTTTGGAGAAGGTTCCTCACCCACGGATATTTACGATAAGGTTGAAGATTATCTCGAAAATCTGGTCAAAGAGCTGAAAGGTGGCGAGAAAAGCCTTGAAGGTGAGTATAAGATAGTCGGAGTTGGAATTGGAGCCCCTAACGGCAATTTTTACAACGGAACCATTGAAGACGCACCCAATCTGAAGTGGAAAGGTATCATACCGTTTGCCAGGATGGTTCAAAAATATTATGATGCCCCGGTTCGGCTGACAAACGATGCCAATGCGGCTGCCCTTGGTGAAAAAGTGTACGGTGGTGGCCAGGGCATTGATAATTTCATCATGATCACATTGGGTACCGGGTTGGGAAGCGGAATAATTGTAAATGGAGACCTGGTATACGGGCATGACGGTTTCGCCGGTGAAATAGGTCATACCAACGCAGTTGAAAACGGCAGACAGTGTGGCTGCGGCAACCGGGGTTGCCTGGAAACCTATGTTTCAGCACCTGGTATAAAGCGTACTGTATTTGAATTGCTTGCTCATGACTCCAGAGGGTCGGATCTGGCAAATTACTCATACAATGAGATGGATTCCGAAATGATCTATAACGCAGCAAAAAAAGACGACCCCATCGCACTCGAAGCCTTCGAAATCACCGGTAGAACCCTCGGCAGAAAACTTGCCGACTCTGTAGCCCATACCAGTCCGAAAGCCATATTTCTGTTTGGCGGTCTGGCAAAATCGGGTGATTACATACTTAAGCCCACAAAAAAGTATCTGGAAGAGTATGTAATGGGTCCCTTCAAAAACAAAGTGGAAATCAAGCCCTCCCAGCTTATGGATAAAAATGTTGCTGTGCTGGGGTCAAGTTCTCTGATCTGGAAGGATATGGCATAGGAGAATGATAAAAAATATTCTGCAACGTGCCTGAATGAATTAATTCAAACATTAACAAATTTATAAACCATGTCAAATAATCTAGACAGTAAAACCATGAAGGTGGGAATGGTCTTCATTTCCATGGTATTCTTCATTTTCGGTTTTGTAACGACGTTTATCATAACGTTGAGCGATCCGGTAATGGAGGCTTTTGACCTGAGCTATACGGAAGCATTTCTGGTAAACTCAGCCTTTTTCATTTCATATGCATTATTCTCGATACCGGCCGGATGGGTAGTCAAAGGGATAGGGTATAAAAACTCCATCGTCGCAGGATTGCTGATCTATGCGGTTGCCGGATTTCTCTTTTATCCGGCCATTGGACTGGAGTCCTATATATTCTTTTTGGGAGCCATTTTTATTCTGTCGATCGGGACAGTGTTGCTGCAGACCGCTTCCAATCCCTATGTGACCGAGCTTGGTCCGGCGGAGACAGCCTCCGGGCGATTAAATTTAACGCAGTCGCTGAATTCGATTGCAACCTGGCTGGCACCACTGTTTATTGTTGCACTTATTATTCCAGCTGATGTCATTGACGGTGCCATGGAAGAAGTCATTGCCTATGTAGGTGTGCAACCCGGTGACTTGCTGCTTCCATTCCTGCTTATTGGAGGTGTAACTCTTGTGATTGGTATTGCCGTAGCCTTGATCCGTCTTCCTGATCTGAGTCAGGAAGGAGAAGGCAGCTTCTCCAGCACATTCAAGTACCGCCACATGCTTTTCGGCGCCTTCGGCATTTTCTGTTATGTTGGGGCTGAAGTGAGTATTGGAACAGCAATCTCATCCTATATCGTACAACCTGAAATGGGAGGCGGGATCAGTCGTGCCCTTGCCATCCAGTTTGTGGGATTGTACTGGGCCGGAGCCATGATCGGCCGTCTATTTGGTGCGATATCCATGTCCGATATCAAAAATAAACAGACGAAAATGTTTATGGTACTTGGTGTTCTTGTTTGGGCGTTCTTTGTCAGTTTCTATACACTGGACTGGAACCTGCAGATGGCAATGATATTTCTTGGTTTTGCCATCGTCAACTTTGTTCTCATGCAGCTTGGTGTGGGGAATGCCAATCGGATCCTTGCCATTTTTGCCGTGGTTGCGATCATACTTGCCATTACTTCCATGCTGTCAACCGGTCGCGTTGCACTCTGGACGATTGTAACCATTGGTTTGTTTAATTCGGTCATGTTCCCCAATATCTTCTCCCTTTCTGTAAAGGGACTGGATCGGAGTGAGGTTAGCCTTGCATCGGGAATTATAAACACCATGATTGTTGGCGGTGCCGTGGTGCCGGTGATCATGGGGGCGGTTGCCGACCTGTACAATATCGAGATCGCCTTTATCATACCGGTAATCTGCTATGGATACATCCTGTTCTTTGCGCTGATAGGAAGCAAGATCAAACCCAAAGAGGGTGCTGTTGCTGCAGCCACACCTTCACCGACAATGGGTGCCGATCCTACACATAAAAAAGAGTAAGTTTACCGGAAATATATCAGCGAGAGCACGTTGTCCTCGCATAATTACCGGTTTGCTAACAGGGTATAAGAAGCCGTTCTCTTGTCATTGACAAGGGGGCGGCTTTTTTACGCTTTCATTTTCTACGGACTTCGATTCTCAGATCATCCAATATTTGCCATGCATCCGGGCCATATTCGAAGAGCAGATCGAACAATCCGCATCCCGGTATGAATCCGGAGAAATGCTGCCGATATTCGGGTATATGGAAAGCAGGCTCAACGTAATCGGTTCGGCCGGCAAGAGGGTGAGGTATCTGGTAGTTTCGGCTTTCCGGCTCCTGCCAGACGGTAGCACGGCTTCCTAATGCGTTGCTTCCCCGCTCACTATTTTCTGATTCATCAACTTGAGTTCTCGAAGGGTTTAAGAGGTAAACCGGATCGTCGTTTGAGCTGTTTAGCTCGCTGGTCCATTCCACAGATGCTGATAATTCAAGATAGAGCCACTGTCGTTGCATAAGATGGCGGACCGTATCCAGCAGAAACACATTTTCAGATGCCGTTTCGAAGTCGACGCGAATTTCCGGCTCGTAATAATCAAAGTATGGACTGTTTCGGTAGTTGTATTCCAGCGCCTGCAAGTGATGTCTAAGCCAGGGACGGCGATGGTCGATGCGCACTTTGTTGATGGGTTTTCGCCGGTCTTCGCTCACAAACGGGATGGTCAGCCATTGGTGTCCGTCGGGTGTCCGGATTTTGGTACGGTGTACTTTTCCCTTCCGAGAGAAAGGGTGGAGGTCGTCCAGAATTACCCTGTCTGCATTCAAAGCCCGCGCCATCCAGGCCAGGCCGGGAGAATAACCCGGAAGCAGCAGAGCAATAATACTGCCGGGTATCGGGGTAATGTCATGTAAGGATTCTGGCATATATTCAGTGAACAAATGTAATATACATGTATGATATTCTTTTAAGGTAAGAATCCGGCAAGGTGAAGTGAAAAACCTGGGGTCAAAAGTGATTTTTATTTGATTTGCAAAAAGTCGAAATAAAAACTTATAATAATAGAGGACTTTTGCAGACGATCGTTTGTACTTTGGTGGATGACGGCAAGATCGCAACAGGTTCTTTGACCACAAAATGAATCTGCCTACGCTATTTTGAAGATTGCTCCGTTATCTTACTGATTTGACTCGCTTTGCTTTCGGATCAAATGGGTCTGGAACTAATCATTTGCAGTCATTCAAAGAACAGCGGTCCGTAAAACCATATCCCGGCTGTGTATCGGATAGCACAAGCATTATAAATTTTATGTCGTCATATAACGATCCGTTTCATATCATAACGAAACCGATAGGTGCCATCTGCAATCTCGATTGCGAATACTGCTACTATTTGGAGAAGGAGGACTTATATCCCGGAACCCAGTCCTTTAAAATGACAGAGGAGGTTCTGGAAACATACACACGTCAGTACATCTATGCGCAGCCCGCTGATGCGGCCGAGGTGAATTTCACCTGGCAGGGAGGTGAGCCAACGCTGATGGGTTTGCCCTTTTTCAGAAAAGCACTGGCTCTGCAAAAAAAATACGCCCGTGGCGGCATGCGGGTTACCAATTCTTTCCAGACCAATGGCACCAGACTGGATGATGACTGGGCTCGGTTTTTCAGTGATAATGAATTTCTGGTGGGTATCAGCATTGACGGACCGGAGGATCTGCATGATGAATTCCGTCCGGATAAAAAAGGATACGGCTCGTTTCATCAGGTAATGGAAGGAGTGGAGCTGCTTAAAAAGCACGGGGTGCTGTTCAACACACTAACCTGCGTGCAGTCAAGCAACTCATCCTACCCGGTCAAAATCTACCGTTTTCTGAAAGAAATCGGCTCAACACATCTGCAATTCATCCCGATCGTTGAGCCGCAGCCCGATGGCGGCGTCAGCTACCGCAGTGTGAATCCGAAAAAATATGGAACATTTCTGTGCGGGGTGTTCAATGAATGGTTGAAACGCAAGGACGTCGGCCGGATATACGTCCAGGATTTTGATGTCGCACTCAGCATCCTTGCCGGTTATCCATCCCCCATTTGCATTCATGCCGAGACGTGCGGTCATGCCATGGCTATTGAGCACAACGGCGATATCTACAGTTGTGACCATTTCGTTTTCCCGGAATACAAACTGGGAAATATCATGGAGGAGCAGGCCAAAGTCATGCATGAAAGTGCCAGGCAGCAGGAGTTCGGACTGGATAAAAGAGACAAGCTGCCGGCATATTGCCGGGAATGTGACTTTTTGAAGGTGTGCAACGGAGGTTGTCCCAAAGACCGGATTATCGATACTCCAGACGGGGAGCCGGGACTGAATTATCTGTGTCAGGGTTATAAAACGTTTTATGCGCACTCCTATCCGGTATTTAAAAAGATGGTGAAGTGTCTGGAACTCGGGTACCCGCCAAGTGAATACAAGAATGTCTGAATTGATTTTCACCAAACCAAGACTTGTTGATGTATGCTTCATAGTAAACTGATGGCAGGAATGCCACTGAAAAATAATGTCCGTAGCGTGCGTTCGAGCCTGATGATGTTTGCAGCCGTACTTCTGCTGGTTTTCAGTCAGGGTGTTATTGCTCAAAACAAAAGTGATGAATCCTGCTGTTCAGGAATATCCCGGCAGTCACTGGGTGAACAGAATGCCGGAAGTTCCGGGATAACCGGACAAGTCGCCGACAAAGCTCCCGAGGGTATGATCTTTGTTCCGGGCGGAGAGGCAACCATCGGTTCGAATACGGGTCTGCCGGCGGAGCGTCCTGTCTTCACAACGCAGGTTGAACCGTTTTACATGGACAAGCACCTGGTCACGGTAGGCCGGTTTCGGCAATTTGTGGATGAAACCGGATATGTGACATTTTCTGAAAAGATTGGAGACGGCATTGTTTTTGACCATGCGAAAGCCTCGTGGGTGATTGTACCCGGTGTTTACTGGGAGTACCCGGTCGGCAAGGAACAAGGCAAAGCACCCGATGATCATCCGGTCACCATGCTGACCTATGACGATGCGGTGGCTTACCTGCAATGGGCGGGAAAACGTCTGCCGACCGAGGTGGAATGGGAGCATGCGGCGCGCGGCATTACAAACCGCGACCATCCCTATGCCTGGGGTGATAAGCTTGTTGTAGATGGTACATACAAGGCCAACACCTGGACCGGACGATTTCCTCAGCAAAATCTGGGTGAAGATGGATATCTATTGACCTCTCCGGTCGGGGCATTTGGTGAAACGGAACTGGGTCTGACGGATATGGGCGGAAACGTGTGGGAATGGACATCGGACTGGTTTCGATCATATCGTGACCGGGATACGCCTTATGAGCCGGGCGAGCACAGTGAAAAAGTGATACGAGGCGGTTCATTCATGTGTAATATATCATACTGCCATGGGTACCGCGTTTCAGCCCGGAGTCATACCCCGCCTGACAATAATATGTTTCATATCGGATTCAGAGGAGTGATGGATATTGAATAGTATTAGAGATGGGTTTTTGAATTTTGGGTAGTCTTTTTATTGTAAATAGTCGGCTTGATTGAATGAATCGCAGGCGGCTGATCAATATAATTTGCATCTTGCCGGATAGATGTCATGAATAACCTTTTGGAATATGAAAAAAATTAAAACCGCCTGGTATCTCAATCCTTTGTTGTCACTTGTTTTGGTTTTATTGTTATTCAGTTGCAAAGGGAAGGAAAGTGTTGAAAAACCTCGGCCCAATGTCCTGTTTATCTCTATTGACGATTTGAACAATGATTTGGGAGCGCTTGGAGTGGATTATGTCCACACGCCGCATCTGGATGATTTTTCGGAACAATCCCGACTCTTCAGCCGGCATTATATTCAGGTTCCTTCATGCGGACCGGCCAGGGCCGCCCTGCTCAGGGGAAAGCGACCGACCGACGAGCGGTTCCTGCCTAACAGCGCGATATTGAATACACACGAGGAGTGGGGCGAGCAGAGCCTTCCCCGATGGTTCAGGGATCATGGGTACAGGACGCTTTCATTGGGTAAAATCACCCATTACCCCGGCGGTATGGCCGGTGACGGCTGGGCGGAAGCCCCCG